>DLOP01000093.1:15127-15627 GCA_002478505.1 Lachnospiraceae bacterium UBA7481 | reverse complement strand
TTTTTGAAAAAAATTAAAAATAAAATCAATAAAAGACTATCAATATTTTCGTATCTATTATAGAATAGAAGAATGTTACAGGTTGTGAAAGGAGAATGATCATAGAGATGAGGAAATGGATAAACAAAGCCGCAGCTGGCTTTCTTACGGCAATTATTCTGTCGGGGACGGTATTTACGGCTTTTGGACTGCATGCCGGGGCAGCGAAATCAGATTATGATGATGATGATTTTACGATTGATGCGGATCTTTCCGTATCTGCTTCAGCGGAATCGTTTGATATAACAGTAGAGATAACCAACGACGGACCTGATTTTGAAGGAACAGTGCGTGTGATCGCTGATAACGGGGGTAGCAGTACCTGCGCTTATGATACAGTGATCTCCTTATCTAAAGGTAGCACAAAACAGTTTGTAGTATCGATCCCTATCAGCAGTTTGGACATCTATTATAATGGATATGGACAAACCGGAACGATGCATGTGATTCTTCTGGATCAA
>DLOP01000093.1:8535-15012 GCA_002478505.1 Lachnospiraceae bacterium UBA7481 | reverse complement strand
GTTTATCATCAACAACAATTACCCCATAGAACTGGTAGAACTTTCAAAAAATACATTGACAGATGATCTGGAGAAGATGGATTTTTTGATTATTGATCAATATGATACGTCTCAGTTAAGTGAAGATACCATTGCAGCGATCGAAGATTGGACGAATCGCGGCGGTATGTTGATTTTTGGTACGGGTATTTATGCTTATGATGTATTGGGCGGTTTTGATCCACAATTTTTGCAGACAAACTGCCTTGGGATCTATATGTCCGGGACAGGTGATTTTGTAACGGAACAGGGAAGAAGAGGAGATATGTATTCCGAAACAGGATCGTACAGTCCGTATGATTATTACGGAGTGTCCATCGATATGTATCTTTCCAACATTTACGAAACGGATACGGCAATTCTCTCGGGACTTTCCCAGTATGACGGATATTATCATTACGGACAAGGATATGGAAATTCCTTGTCATCCGGTAACGGCAGTATTACATATTTGTATTATGCATTGTCGGATCCCGATGTGGTCAATGCAACGACGACTTATGTGGCTGAGAATATTTTCTCAATGGCTGCGGAACAGGCGAAGTTGGATATTGCTACATTCCATAATTCTGAGAAGAGCGGCATTCGATATGCTTATAATATCAAAAGCGCACTCGGCATTATTGATATGGAGAAGGCGAATATTAACTATGGTGTTTTAAATATACTGATTGCCATTTATGTTCTTCTGGTTGGACCGGTGGTTTATCTTGTATTGCGGCATTTCAAGAAGCGTGAGTTATACTGGATAACGGTTCCCGCGATGGCACTCCTTTTTGTCGGAATTATATCATTTGCCGGGAAGGGGTTTAGAATTGCAGATACTACCGTGTGTTCTGTTACTTTTGTGAACACGGGGAACAATGGGGAGGTCGGCTCTGTTTTGTATGCATACAGCGCAGACCATGATGACTGGCTTATATCACTGGCGGATGAATGCGCCTATGCAGGACCGCTGCAGAATGATTATGGCTGGTCAAAGGACCCAACGGATTATTACTTCCGTGTCGTTGAGGATTTGTCCGGAACGAGCGTGGGAATCCGCCCGGGCACCAGTTTTGAGACGACGATGTTTCAATGCAGGGCTGCAGATCAGGTCAAAGGAGAGATTTTGACGGAAGATGTAGAAGTTACAAATCATTCCGTCAGAGGTCATGTTACGAATGAAACAGGGCATGATTTTTCCTATTTGCTGATTTATGATAACAGATATTTTGCTATTGTGGAGGGAGTAGAGGACGGTGAAGAGATCAATCTTAAAAACGCTGAAGTGTTGGAACAAGGTGATAGTTCCAGTATAGATGATATATTCTGGATGACGGCTGAACGGAATTATGAAGAAAATAAGACATTGGCTGCGCAGATGGCGGCACTTTACGTGGGGCTGCGACAGGCGGTAGATTATCAGGGAACAGTCGTACTCGGAGTTGTGCCAAACTATGACAGGGTCACAGAGGGGAATTGTTCGGAAACCTCATATGGTGTTTTCTATTGTATCCAGTAATATATTTAAGAATACTTATAGTGAACAATAAATTTTTAAAGACCAATTTGAGCCTGCGACATAGCACTAAAGTGCATTAAAGGCTGCAGGTCATGGAAGGACATAGGTGATTATATGCTGCATATCAGTTATCTGTATAAAAATTACGGGAAATTTCAGGCGGTTAATAATTTGACACTTCACATTCCCAAAGGGGATCTGTTTGGGTTTGTCGGGCCTAATGGTGCAGGAAAGACGACAACCATTAGGATCATATGCGGTCTTTTGCCGGCAACTGCGGGTTCGGTCCATGTGAACGGGATAGATGCTTTTGCCAACCGGAAAGAGATCAAACGGCAGATCGGATATGTGCCAGATTTCTTTGGAGTATATGATAATCTGAAGGTGAAAGAGTATCTGGAGTTTTATGGTTCCATGTATGGCATGGGTACGGAGGATATCCTAAAAGTTGCAGACGATCTGCTGGAGCTGGTTAATCTGCAGGATAAGAAGGAAGTTTATGTCGACACGTTGTCCAGAGGTATGAAGCAGCGGTTGTGTGTGGCAAGGGCTCTGCTTCATAATCCGCAGCTTCTGATTTTAGACGAACCGAGCTCCGGTCTGGATCCCAGAGCAAGGGTGGAGATGAAAGAACTGCTGATGAATCTGAATTCTATGGGAAAGACCATTATCATCAGTTCACATATCTTATCAGAGTTGTCAGAGATGTGTACCAGTATTGGCATTATGAATAGAGGACAACTGGTGATGGCGGGCAAGATCGATGATATTAGGGATCATATGAATGCAGATAACAGAATCATTCTTTCGATTGAAAATGATGTCGAGAAAGCTGTACGCATTGCAAAGGAACATGCAGGTGTCATCGTACGTTCTGTTCGTGAAAATGAACTGATCATATCGCATACAGGATCGACACGGGAACTGAACCAGATAGTAAAACAGATGATGGATCAGGAGATCGTATTGTCGGGTTTCCATAAGGAGGAAGGAAATTTAGAAGCATTGTTTATGCAGCTGACAGGAGGGGCATCGTAATGAAGATCATGTTGAATCCGATAATGAAAAAAGATTTCAAGGTTACTGCCCGCAGTATGAAGATGGCATGGGGGTTGATGGCATATGAAGCGGTTCTGGCTTTTATATTTATTATGGCATTGTCAATGTTAAGCTTGCAGTCCGGTTATAGTTATCAGAATATCTATAGTGAGCTGATTGCCCTTTTCCCTCTGATCGGGATTGCACAGGTCAGTATGGCGGCGTTGGCGATTCCGGTTATGACGGCATCTTCCATATCCGGCGAGAAGGAACGGCAGACGTTTGATATCATGCTGACAACCTGTTTATCGCCTATGTCGATCGTATTTGGAAAGGTTTTTTCTTCCGTAGTGCAGATCATGCTTTATGTGGCAGCTAGTATCCCTATCATGGCGCTTGCATTTGTACTGGGTGGACTTTCGTGGTGGACGTTGCTTTTGTTTCTGATCGTTATTTTTGTTTTCTCTACTCTTGCGGGAAGCATAGGAGTATTTTGTTCTTCTATCAGTAGAAAATCTATTGTTTCGATCATACTGGCATTTGTATCCTATTTTCTTGTGTGTTTTTTAACGGTTTTGCCGATGATCATTACCTTATTTTCCACAAGGGGAAGTGATGTTTATGATAGTGTGACGTTCCTTTTGCTGAATCCTATTGTATTTCTTGAAGAGTTTTTTATGCTTGCTATGACAGGGGAATCGCTGTTTTCCGGTAAAACTAGTGGTGATTTTGGATTTTTTGGCACCCTGCTCGCTCATGGTCCGCTTTGGTGCATTGTCTCCGGGATATGTATGCTGGGACTGTCGCTGTTCTTTATGTTTCTGGCGGCAAAGAGAATTGACCCCCTGGCGGATAAGGTTAGAAAAATCAAAAAGAAGCAGCCGATCGTGCAAAGCGCATTTATCCCTAAAGAGGTCAGTAATCAGAACGCGGGGAAAGAGACGGCGCAGCTGGACTTTGTAAAAGAAGCTGATGGTGTAAGTGCAAACGCAGGTGAGATGATGAATGGCTCTGATGCCGGCGAAGCGGCAGACAGAGCCGGAAGCGGAGAAACAGTGAATGGCGGTGAAGTGATAAATAGCGGAGAAATAGTAAATGGCAGCGAAGCAGTAAATAGCATAGATGCCGGAAATGAGGCCGAAAATGGATGAAAAGAAGTTTCTGCAGAATTTCATAAAAGATTATCGGGGGAAAATGAATCTTGCCCTGCTTTTTAAGTGGTGTTTTATGGCTGGCGGTGTGGGGGCGTTGGCTGCGCTGTTGATGGAGATCATTGCCTTGATCGTTCCGTTTTATTATGCGCATCTGGCTGCTGTTCTTTGCGTTTTAGGCGGTATGATATGCGGCGTTGTTATTGCCATAGTGAAGAAGCACAGTATGAAAGAGGCGGCGCTTGCAATCGACCGGTTTGGATTTGAGGAGCGTGTGATCACGGCTTATGAGAATCTGGAGGCTGAAGGAGCAGTGCTGACCTTACAGAGAGGTAATGCAGCCAGGATACTGGAGAAAAATCAGCATATGGTGAAGAAATCCGTGCTTCCTTCATGGAAGCTGATGCTGCCGGTGATCTTGTTAAGCCTTTTGGTGATCATAGTTATCATGATTCCGTCCGAGACAAAAGAGATCGCTGTGCAGCGGCATGAACTGAATGAGTATGCGGAAGAAATGAAAGAGGAAATCAAGGAAGCGCTGAATGCGTTGGAGGAGATTGAGACAGAAGGACTTACGGCAGATCAGATAGCGCAGATCGAAGGGATGAAGGATTCGTTGAACGCTTCTATGTCAGAGGTGGAGGAATTTGCTTCCGATCAGTTTAAAATGCCGGAAAGTCTGCAGGCGTCAGAAATTGCCCTTCGGCAGGCAAATACGCGGCTGGACTATAAAATGGAAAATATGGCTAATCAGCTTGGGCAGATGGCTGAGCAAAGTGCGGGTAGCGAAAGTATGCAGGTGTCCGCGCAAAGTCTGCAGAATGCGGCAAACCAGCTGGCTGCCAATCAAAATCAAGGAAATCAGAGCGGTAATGAACAGGCCAGTAATGGTCAGAACGGTCAGGATGGCCAGAATGGTCAAAATAGCCAGGATGGTCAGAACGGCCAGAATGGTCAGAACGGCCAGGATGGTCAGAATGGTCAAAACGGTCAGAATGGTCAAAATGGCCAGGATGGTCAAAACGGCCAGGATGGTCAAAACGGTCAGAATGGTCAAAATGGCCAGGATGGTCAGAATGGTCAAAACGGTCAAGATGGTCAGAATGGTCAGGGCGGTCAGGGCGGTCAAGACGGTCAGAATGGACAGGATGGACAGAATGGAAATGGCGGGAATGGCGTCGGAACCGGAAGCAGCAGTACACCCCATGATTATGTCAGTGTGCCCAATGAATTGGGAAATGATGGGTCGCTTCAGGGTACTTCTGTGGAATCAGAAAATTCCAATTACTACCGGGAACAAAATGGTCTTGCCTGGGAGGGAGAACGTGTTTCTTATGAATCTGTGATCGGGGAATATACCAATCAGGCTTATGAAGGATTGGAGCAGGGAAAATATCCCAGCGGCATGACGGATGTGATCAAAGATTATTTTGGCAATCTGCAGTAAATAAGTTTATTATTATATTACAGGGAAGGAATATGGTGGCGTATATGAATGAATTGGAACAGTGGCAGCAGCGGATGATGCAGTGTGAAGCAGAGATCGGAAAGGGGATCATCGGGCAAAAAGATATCATCCGGCAGACAATGCTGGCGATGCTGACTGGCGGCAATGTATTATTGGAAGGTATGCCAGGACTTGGGAAAACTATGCTTGTCAGTACAATTAGTAAGGTTTTTCAGTTGTCGTTTAAGCGTATCCAGTTTACCCCGGACTTAATGCCAAGCGATGTGACCGGTACGAATATTATAATCAAGGATCAGGGTGGCAGCGCATTCCGTTTTGAAAAGGGACCGATTTTTGCCAATCTTGTGCTGGCAGATGAGATCAACCGCGCAACGCCTAAGACGCAGTCGGCATTGCTGGAGGCGATGCAGGAACATACGGTGACAGTGGGTAATGACAGCTATCGTCTGGAGGAGCCGTTCCTTGTGCTGGCAACGCAGAATCCGATTGAAAATGAGGGTACGTATCCTCTGCCGGAGGCGCAGCTGGACCGATTTATGTTTAAGATACTTGTGAATTTTCCGAGTAAAGAAGAACTAAAGGGAATCGTTGATCTGACAGAAGGACTGCAGATGCCGTCTATTCAGCCGTTGTTAGATGGTAATGGACTGGTGACTGCCAGAACCATCGTTGCACAGATACCCATTGCGGATGCGGTCATGGATCACATTCTGAATATTGTGATGGCGACCCATGCGGAGAATAAGTATATCAGAGAGGGCGCAAGCCCCAGAGCTGCACAGGCGCTGATACGTGCTTCAAAAGCCAAAGCATTTATGGAAGGCAGGATGAATGTTTCTTTTGAAGACGTCAAATATGCGGCATATCCGGTTCTCCGTCATAGGATCATCCTTGGTTTTGATGCGGTTTCCGAGGGTATAAGCGAAGATCAGATCATTACAGATATTTTAAATTCTATCAAATAGAGGACTGAGTATGCTAGATGCAAAATTTTATGATGCGCTTGTTCGTCTGCGCCTGTCCATAGGACATAAGTCCAGCATGAGTATGTCCGGTAATCGAAAATCGGTACAAAAGGGTAGTTCGGCGGAGTTTTCCGATTTCAGGGAATATATGCCTGGCGACGATATCCGCCGGATCGACTGGAATGCATATGCGCGTCTGGATAAGCTGTTTATCAAAGAATATATGGAAGAAAAGGAGGCGGTGGTTTCGATCCTGATCGATACCAGTGCATCCATGAATTATGGGGAACAGAAGAAATCGGAACTTGCCCT
>DLOP01000093.1:8264-8530 GCA_002478505.1 Lachnospiraceae bacterium UBA7481 | reverse complement strand
TCTTATCTGGCGCTTTCCGGCATGGACCGGGTGGTCGTTTATGATATGAAGAGGATGGCGAACCCTTATAGCGTTACCGGCGGTAAGAAGGGTTACCCCCGATTGTTAAAATGGATGGAGCAGCTTTCTTTTGAAGGTGAGGCGGATATTCATACTGCGATCCGGCAGATGGCGCTGAAAGGACCCGGGATGACGATACTGATCAGTGATTTCCTGACGGACAGTATGGTAAACGGACCGGAGGAAGAGATTGAAAAGATTATGAA
>DLOP01000093.1:3358-8167 GCA_002478505.1 Lachnospiraceae bacterium UBA7481 | reverse complement strand
ATGAATATCCGCCTCACCTTCACCATGATTATCAGAAAGGACTTAAATATTTTCTGGATAAATTACAACAAAGCTGCCGGAGGACGGGAAGCAGTTATGTCCTGTGTAGTACGGCAAGGGAACTGTATCAATTGATTTTTGAGGATTTAAGGGTGTTATATGATATTTGAAAGTATGTGGCCGCTGTTATTTCTGATCGCGGTTCCTGTGATTATAATTTTATATCTGCTGAAGCCTAAGGGAGTGGAGCATTTTATATCATCCAATCTCCTTTGGCAGAGGCTGCTAAAAAATCAACATTCTAAAACTTTTTTTGAGAAGTTTATACACAATATTCTGATGTATCTTCAGATATTGCTGCTTTTGTTGTTTATTATTTCTTTTATGTCCCCGTATATCAATGTTGACAGCACACAGGGCGGAAGGGTTATTTTTTTGATCGATACCAGCGCCAGTATGCAGCATGATAATGGCAGGGGAAAGCAGCGTATAGAGGAAGCAATACAGACTGCCTGCTCTTACGTGGAGGCGTCACGAAATACGACATTCAGCATTGTGACCAATGATCTTATGGGCACTGAGCTTCTGGCGGTAGGGATCAGCGATAAGGCAAGCGTCATAGAGATACTTAAGGGGATTACATGTTCTGACGCATCCGGTTCACTGGATGATGCACAGAATATTGTAGAGACGCTTTATACCCAGATTGAGGAGAATGGGGAAGGGCAACAGGCGCATCTCATTGTTCTTACAGATGGTTCGGGAGCGGAGGACGCTGCAGTTTATACCGAACATATGGGCGCCGATCTTTTGATTGCGGGAGAGGCGGTCAGTAACATCGCGAATGAATTTACCGTGTATACTGAGACCGAGACAGGGGCGGATGTAGTAACGCAAGTGGCTAATTATAGTGATGTAGAGGCGTCTTTTGATGTCAGTCTGTATGCCGGAGAGGATACGCTGTTGGAGGTACGGCAGATGACGCTTTCTCCGGGCGAAAGAGGCATGTGCCTGTTTCAGAATGTCGTATGGGATGCGGAGTATCTGAAAAGTGTGATCTCCGGCGTCCGGTTTGAAGGACAGAAGAATGCTTCTGCTGATAGTCTGGCGGTGGATGACATTTCTTATGCGGTACGGTCCGGCGGCAGCCTTGCCAACGGAGTACTGATCAGCAGCGGCAATACATTTATAGAACGCGCCTACCGCGCGGTGACGGGCAGCGATATCGTAAAGAGCGGAGTAGACACGGCGCTTGGTTTGGAAGCCTATAATATGGCGGTCTATGATGCCGGCAGCAGTGTTTCACCGTCTGCCAGCATAAACCGTATTATACTGGCGGGCACAGATTATGTTTCCGGAGACCTCCAGAATGTGCGGTTGGAAGTAGCATCCGGAGAGCTTACGGCAGGACTTTCTGATTTTACGATTGGCGCTAATGCAACTCATACCTATGAAGTGCCGGAATGGGGGCACAGCTTTATTACCAGTGGAGATCAATGCGTGGCGTTTTATGGTGAGCATGACGGAATCAAGGAGATCGTGCTCGGTTTTGATATCAGGGAGACAGATTTTCCGCTGCTTGCAGAGTTCCCTGTTTTTATGGCCAATGCAATCAGTTATCTTTCCGACACCTCGTTTCTTGCTTCCAATATCTATGCGGCAGGGGAACAGGTGGTATTCCAGCCGCGGGCGGATATGGATATTGGCGTATTTATTGCGGATACCTCGAAAGCAGGGATCTACAGTATCAAGGCAGGGGAAGAAGAGGAATATTATGTTGTCAGGATCGAGACTGTACGGGAGTCTGACGGACGCATTACTTCGGAAGATATTACCGGAACAAAGGATTACAGTACCATCAAGGTAAAACAAACCCTCCGCGATATTTTCCTGATTGTGGCTCTTATTCTAATGATCTTGGAGTGGATCATCTATCTGAAACAGATGAATCAGTTAAGAAGAGTGAATCTTTTCTATCTGGTTATCCGTTGTGTCGGCTGGATTCTGTTGATTCTGGCTATTGTCGGACTGACGATTCCTAAGAAGAGCGATCAGGTAACGACGATATTTGTTGTGGATATGTCAGTAAGTAACCAAGAAAATCTGGCAGAGATTGAGAGATATCTGTATAATGAAATCTCTGAGATGCCGGCGAAAAACCGGTATGGTATTGTGACATTCGGAAGGGATGCGCAGATCGAGCAGTTTCTGACAGAGCGNNTTATGACGTCAGGTTTGATGACGGTTACAGATGGTTCGGCGACCAATCTGGAGGAAGCGCTTTACCGCGCTATGGCGATGATTCCTGCAGAGGCGGCGGGACGGATCGTGTTGCTCACGGATGGACGTGAGACGAAAGGTGATGTGCTCAATACGGCGGGCGCGATCGTATCTAATGATATTGAATTGAAAGGTATTCTTTTTGATACTACTCAGGGCGAAGACGTATATGTTGAAGATGTGGATCTTCCTTCTTATCTTCATCCGGGGGACAGCTATACCGTAGAGGTTACGGTGACAAGTAATTATGATACGGATGCAGAGATCTCCCTGATGAATGGTGACCAACTGATCAGTACCTCCTCCGTACATCTTAATCGTGGGTCAAACCGTTTTATATTTGAGCAGACGGCAGCCAGCGGTAATATGGAAAGTTTTGAAGTGGTTGTGAATGCGCTTGGAGATACCTGCGCGGAAAACAATTTTTATCATGCGTATGCAGTGGTGGAGGACGCACCAAAAATCCTGTTGATTGCGGGAATCGGGGAAAATACATCCGCCATGTCGGAGATATTGACACAGGCGGGATGTAACTTTGAGATTGTATCGGCAAAAGATGCGCCGGACAATATGAATGACTTACTGAATTATAGGAATATTATATTGCAGAACGTTTATTTAAGCGATCTGCCGAAGGGATTTCTGGAAGAAATAGAATCCTATATCCGTGATTACGGCTGTGGGTTGATCTGCTGCGGCGGAGACAACAGC
Organism: Lachnospiraceae bacterium UBA7481; assembly: GCA_002478505.1. Taxonomy (GTDB): domain Bacteria; phylum Bacillota; class Clostridia; order Lachnospirales; family Lachnospiraceae; genus NK4A136. Next base: position 5,176 of record DLOP01000093.1, on the reverse strand, counting down.
TATGCGCTTGGCGGCTATCGGGACAGTATCCTGGAGCAAGTGCTGCCCGTGGATATGATGCTTCGGGGAGTGAATGAACTGCCTTCTACAGCGATGGTTATGGTAATCGACCGTTCCGGAAGTATGCTGTCCGGTTATCCTACGAATCTGGATATGGCGATCGCTGCGGTAGTGGAAGCTGTCCGTCAGATGCGGTCGGAAGATTATGTCGGAGTGCTGTCCTTTGATGACGGTTTTAACTGGCAAGTTCCTATTACACTTGCGGAGGATAAGGAAGATATTATCCGCCGGGTGGAAAGCATCAATGATGGCGGCGGCACGACGATCAAGCCGGCGCTTCAGGAGGCTTATAACAGGATACTGAATACGGATGTATCTGTCAGGCATGTGGTGCTTTTGACGGATGGTATGGGTGAGACCACAGATTTTAGGGATATTATTGCGTCCTATCAGATGAGCGGTGTTACGCTTTCTACGGTTGCGATCGGGTATGGATCTGATACGCAGCTGTTGCAGCGGCTTGCTTCAAATTGCGGCGGAAGGTATTATTACACGGATGATTCCAGCAGTCTTCCGAAGATTTTTTCACAGGAAGTATTCTTAAGTGGAGATACTTATCTACAGAATGGAAAGTTTCTTTTGCAGGCAAATGCCTCTAATGAGATTACGACAGGATTATTTGAGGAAGGATGGCCGTTCCTGCAGGGATATGTCTCCGCGTCTCCCAAAAATGCATCCAATCCTTTGATCATATCGGATAAACAGGATCCGATACTGACGGTATGGCAGTATGGACTGGGCAAGACGGTGGCATGGAATACGGATGTGACCAATAAGTGGACTTCGGAATTTGCCGGAGAGGAAGATTATATTCAGTTATGGAAAAGGATCGTGGATTACTCCAGCGGCAGCACCTCCTTAAATGGGGATCAGATGGATGTAGTAACCGTAGGCGATCAGATGACGATTACTTATGAGGCGCAGGATTATACCGGACAGACGGTGATCAATGTGATGTATGAAGGACCGGATGGAGAGCAGAAGGAATTGACGCTCCATGCGGTAGCTCCGGGAAAATACGAGGCAAAACTGGATACGCTTTGTACCGGAACCTATCAGTTAAATGTACGCAGACTGGAAGGTGATGAGATCGTAAATGCGTTGACTGCCGGAACGGCGGTGCAGTTTTCTGATGAATACCGTTTTGACGTCAGCAATATGAATGTAATTTCTTATCTGGAGACGTACGGCGCGGTGATAGACAAAGAAGACGAGATCTGGACTAAGCGTATGGCAAAGTCAAAGGAGTCCTATGATCTGACAGACTGGCTGCTTGCGGTCCTGATCGTATGGTTTTTGATGGATATCGCGGTGCGAAGATTCCAGTATGTTCCCAATATAAGACGGCGCAGAAATGCTGCTAAGAATGCATTGGATACGGCAGCCAGCCGGCAGGGAGAATTGCGTTCGGAAACAATGGGAGAAAAGCCGGGAACAAATGTGGAAAAGAGCGTAGCGACAGGTCAGGCGGCAGCAGTGAATGTGGCTGCAGAACAAGCAGAAGAGGTGAAAACAGCAACGACAGCAACGACAGGACAGGCGGATACGGCGGNNAAGCCGGTCAGGCTGGTGTGTCTGTACAGGAAGAGAAAAAATCAGCGCGGTCAGGCGGCAGGGTGAAAAAGAGCAAAAAACAGAAGGCAGCGGTGCAAAAGGAAACATTAGATACCGCGCAGCTGTTAAAGAAAAAGGACGAGAGGAATATAACTTAACGAGTATGGGGATGCTTTATTACATAGGGTATTCGGAGATGATGCG
>DLOP01000093.1:1767-3326 GCA_002478505.1 Lachnospiraceae bacterium UBA7481 | reverse complement strand
TGCTCTGACATGGAGGATTGGTGATGATCAATTTTAATATACCACCCTTTACGGGAAAAGAGATGGATTATATCAGACAGTGCGTAGAGGCGCAGAAGATCTGCGGGGATGGATCGTTTACCCATAAATGCAATCAGTGGATCGAGGAAAGGACCGGGACAGCAAAATGTCTTTTGACCACCTCTTGTACCCATGCAACGGAAATGACGGCGCTGCTGGCTGACATCAAGGAGGGAGATGAGGTGATCATGCCTTCCTATACGTTTGTTTCGACAGCGGATGCGTTTGTTTTAAGAGGTGCGAAGGTGGTTTTTGTTGATATTCGTCCGGATACGATGAATATCGATGAGAAGCTGATTGAGGCGGCAGTTACGGAGAATACAAAAGCCATCGTGCCGGTGCATTATGCAGGTGTGGCATGTGAGATGGATGCGATCATGTCGATTGCCGAAAAACATCATCTTTTTGTGATTGAAGATGCGGCGCAGGGAATGATGGCTTCCTATAAGGGACAAGCGTTGGGAAGTATTGGCGACTTTGGCTGTTACAGTTTCCATGAGACAAAAAATTACAGTATGGGAGAAGGCGGAGCGCTTCTGATCCGCGATAAAAAATATATTGAGGATGCAGAGATCTACCGGGAGAAGGGGACAGACCGCAGCAAGTATTACAGAGGTCAGATCGATAAATATACGTGGGTAAACTATGGTTCCTCCTATCTTCCCAGCGATATGAACGCCGCGTATCTTTATGCGCAGTTAGAGATGGCGGAGGAGATCAATGACGCCAGATTAAAGATATGGAATACGTATTATGAAGGTTTAAAGGGGCTTGAAGAACAGGGAAAGATAGATTTGCCCGTTGTTCCAAAGGACTGCATTCATAATGCGCATATGTTTTATATTAAGGCGAGAGACCTGGAAGAGAGAACAAAGTTGATTGATTATTTGAAGCAACATAGCGTTCATGCAGTATTCCACTATATTCCGTTGCATAGTGCTCCGGCAGGGAAGGAATATGGAAGGTTTGTTGGTGAGGATGTTTATACGACCAAAGAGAGTGAGCGGTTGTTGAGACTGCCATTATATTATGGTATGCGGACGCAGGACGCAGAGAGGGTAATCGAGCTGATAAACAATTTTTACAGATGAAATGGGAGGAGTGGGAGATGGATATCTCAGTTGTGATTCCTGTCTATGGATGCAGGGCAGCACTGCCGGAGTTACATAGACGTTTATGTGATAGTTTAGCGCAGATTTCGGATTCTTTTGAAATCATTCTTGTTGATGATTGCTGTCCGCAGAATTCCTGGGCGGAGATTGTGAAAATATGCGAGCAGGATCAGCGTGTGATTGGCATGCATCTGTCAAAAGTACCCTCCGTAAAATAATCGTACACTTTATAAAACATTCGGGATAAAAATTTCGTTACANNTCGGAATTTTGGTCAGATACGTGCGATTACTGCGGGTTTGGATCGCAGCAGGGGGGACTGGGTCGTCGTCATGGACTGTGATCTTCAGGACAGGCCGGAAGCGATTGTTGAGCTGTATAACAAGG
>DLOP01000093.1:1164-1663 GCA_002478505.1 Lachnospiraceae bacterium UBA7481 | reverse complement strand
CTTGATAGCTCCATATGCAACTTTAGTATTTCGAAACGAAAAGTGATTGACAGCTATTGCCAAATGCGTGAGCATAACAGAGCTTTTACTATGTTCATCCGTTGGCTGGGTTTTAAGCAGACCGCTATTGATCTTCAGGCAGATGCAAGGTTTGAGGGAAAATCCTCTTATAATATGAGAAAAAAACTTAAGATGGCATTTGAAATTATTACCTCCCAATCTAACAAGCCCCTTGAGTTTTCGGTAAAATTGGGATTTATTATAGTGCTTGTTGCATTTCTCTATATTATATATATTGTATGCAGGACGATTTTCCGGGGAGATATATTGATTGGGTGGACAAGCATGATCGCATCTATTTATTTAATGGGTGGGGTAATATTATGTGCGGTCGGCGTTGTGGGGATTTATATAGGAAATGTGTTTAATGAAGCAAAAAACAGACCGCTTTATGTTGTTGCGGAGAGCCTTAATGGAGAGGAAAGGAGATAGAAAGTTA
>DLOP01000093.1:0-1145 GCA_002478505.1 Lachnospiraceae bacterium UBA7481 | reverse complement strand
GGATGTATACGGTTGAGGCATTTATACGTTCCGGGAAACAGGTGATTGCCACCGGACGTAATGAGACGTTGGGAAAGAAGTTGGAGGAAATGGGTGCCCAATTTATCCAGCTTGATGTTACTAAGCCGCAGGATTTTGATAAACTGCCCAAGGAAGGGGTTGAGGGTGTTATTCTCTTGGCTGGGCTTTTGCCGGCGAATGCGAAGGTGGATTTAGATACGGATGAGAATGCNNATAACGTGATTGGCTCTATCAATGTCTTGGAATATTGCCGCAAAAATGGAATTAAAAAGGTGATCGGAAACTGCAGCTATAGTGATGTGTCCGGTGCATGGGGAAAAGGATACGCGATCACAGAGGAGGAACCTAGGGACTTTAAGTTTACGGGGGATCATGCGGTCTACGTCATCAGCAGGAATGCCTGTAATGATGTGATGGAGTATTATAACCAGCAGCACGGCATGCAATGTGCTTGGTTTAGATTTCCGCCTGTATATGGGGTGGGACCTCATGGAACTATATATGTGAATGGAAAAGCGTATAAGTCAGGTATAGCAACATTTATTGACAACGCAAAAGAGGGAAAGGACATTGAATTGTGGGGAGATCCTCATATCAAGCGAGATATCATTTATGTAAAGGACGTTGCCGATGCATATGTATTGGCATTGAATAGCGAAAGGACATACGGATTATATAATATGACCAGTGGGACACAGTTAGATTTGGAGGATCAGGCAAAAGCTGTCATTGATGTATTTGGAGGACAGAAGAAGAGTAAAATTGTTTACAGACCTGAAAAGCCTAATCATACACCGTCATTTTTATATAGTATGGAAAAGGCAAAGCGGGATTTTGATTTTGTGCCGCGGTATACAAATTATTATGACATGAAAAAGAAATCCGCTGACTTTTCCCCCACATCATTTGCAGCCCATGCAAAGACATGTGTCTCTATCCCCATGGATTTTGCCTTTTGAATTAATGGCTCCTGCAAATAAGAGGCACCTATGATCGCTAATTTTTTCATTTTTCTCCCTCGGTTATTTACATCTGGATTCAACCAATATCTCCCAACGCCCGCTTTCAAGTTCCTTCTTATAATCAACCATCATGTCATGCGAGATATCATTTATGTAAAGGAC
>DLOP01000141.1:4244-4682 GCA_002478505.1 Lachnospiraceae bacterium UBA7481 | reverse complement strand
CGGCCTCTTGAGTACTTCTCCATATCCGATAAAACCGAAGTCCGCTGATATTTTATCGGGTTTATAACACGTCTCAACTACAACGCAAGATTCATTATACTAAACTACTTTTTCTTTGTCAAGCCTTACTGTGCCAAACAACGTCTTATGGCTATGCCTTGGGAACCACGGTCTCATAAAGATTACTTCCCTCAGAATCGATCACAACAATGGCAGGGAAGTTTTCTACCGTCAGTTTACGGATTGCCTCTGTTCCGAGATCGTCATAGGCAATCACTTCAGACGCAACGATAGCTTTGGACAGCAACGCCCCCGCGCCACCCACAGCTGCAAAATATACCGCCTTATTGCGCACGATTGCGTCTGTCACTTCCTGAGAACGTTTTCCTTTTCCGATCATGCCCTTTAAACCCATGTCTAACAGCTTTGGCGCATATT
>DLOP01000141.1:0-4189 GCA_002478505.1 Lachnospiraceae bacterium UBA7481 | reverse complement strand
ATATAATATATGATATTGCCCTCCATAGCAAGCGGCAGTTCTTCTCCCCTGTCCAATGCTTCCTGCATTCTCTTATGAGCGGCGTCTCTCGCTGTATAAATCGTTCCACTAATATATACGTAATCGCCGCTGTGAAGTTTTACCGTATCCTTTTCCGAAATCGGCGCAGTGATATACTGATCCATAAATTACCCTTCTTCCTGTTTTATTTTATTACCAATTTATATTACCCTCACACAATGCCGGTTAACATGACAGCATATATTCACTGCTACAGGAAGTCCCGCAATGTGCGTCGGATAGGTATTGATATTGACCGCCAGCGCGGTAGTCGTTCCCCCAAGACCGCCCGGGCCAATACCGGACGCATTGATATCGGCAAGAAGCTCCTCTTCCAAATCCTTTATATACGGAAGTCCTGAACGCTGATCTACCGGTCGTGTCAATGCCTGTTTTGCCAGAATAGCACTTTTTTCAAAAGTTCCGCCTATCCCAACGCCGACCACCATCGGCGGGCAGGCATTCGGACCGGCATCCCTTACAGCGGTTAAGACGGCATTCTTAATGCCTTCTATGCCATCCGCCGGCTTTAACATAAAGATCCGACTCATATTCTCACTGCCAAATCCTTTTGGCGCCAATGTCAGTTTGATCTGATCTCCCGGAACGATCTCATAATGCACCACCGCAGGCGTATTATCCCTTGTATTGATCCGCTCAATAGGACAGCCTACAACCGACTTACGAAGATAGCCTTCCTGATATCCCTGCCTGACACCCTCATTAATTGCAGCCTCAATCCATGCGCCTTCCACGTGTACATCCTGTCCAATCTCCGCAAATATAACTGCCATACCCGTATCCTGACAGATCGGAATCATGTCTTCTCCTGCAATTGTAAGATTCTCTTGTAATTGGTCTAATATCTGCTTCCCCAATGGGGATTTCTCCGAACGCGCCGCAGCTGTCAATGCATCCTTCATATCCTCTGACAAAAAATGATTGGCCTCGATGCACATCTCCTTCACAATCTTTGTTATCTCATCTGCCGCTACACTTCTCATATGCATAATATCCTTTCTTATATATAAAAAGTGAAGAGACTTATGCCTCTTCACTTATCATATCATATCTAAAATCTCTTATCAACCTGCGACTGATCGATGTTTTCTTCCAGCCGGTTTTTAATTCTTTTCCCTCTCAAATACAACAATTACCTGCTTTGTTGTGGTAGAAAAACCAGCCATGGAAATCTTACGGTTTGTTGTTTCTCTTGGTTCAATAGAGATCACACGCCATCCGGCTGATGCATATCTATTCAGCAACATCTGGAAAGATTCAAATTCCATCAGATTGCCCGGCTTGTCCGCATCCGTAAGTATATCGTCCAAAACCTCAACCGCATACTCATAACTCCTTGCAGTCATTCGATCCATCTTTNNTTTTCTTTAATCTTTAAAAGAGTATCCATTTCGCAGATCTTCATTAATTTCTCAAGTTCTTCTTCGTCTGCTTCCTGGAAAAGATCCTCTACCATCTCACGCCGTTTTCTGACACGTACGGTATCAGAGAACATGGAACTTTCAATAATATGCTGTTTTGCGCGTTCCAAGTTATCAATACGGCGAGCAAATCCTCTTTCATCCAGATAATCTAAAGCTACCTTCTGGATATTTTCTTCTGTTTTCTCCAATCCTGTATCTATGATCTCTTCAATCTCGTTAACATTACTTGTCGTAATGCATCCGCTTTTTTTAATCATTTCATACATGATTTCATTTAAATTTGCCATAGTAGCTTACCTTCCCTCTTAAAATTATTGCATTACATGATAAATAAACCCCATTACATTTTTCTATCAGATAAAACAATACTATCATATATATTTTTAATTGGCAAGTCGGATTTTTAGGTATAAATATTATGCAATTTCACCAAGAAAAAAGTCGTCAAATCAGTGGAATACCATAAACCACAGCCGAGTCATTTCAATCACACCCTCCGGTATCTGAACATTGCCGCGCTATGCGGCGGAAGTTTCATAGAAAGTTTTCCTTCACATAAAGTATATGTTTCATTTTCTTCCGTATATCCGTCAGCCGTCGTCATGATCTTTCTCTCCACAACAGCATTTAACGGCGTACCAAGAAGGCTCATATCAATCTCTTTCTCCATCTCGTTCTCCGTATTATTCACAAGAACCGCCGACTGCAGATCACGGGTAAATCTCCCGTAGGCAATAAATCCGTAATCCTCTCCCAATTTCAGGAAAGAACCCTTTTTTAACTCCCGGCAGGATTTACGCAGCGCAATCAGAGCTTTATAATACGCAATCAGCTCCTTATTCTCCCTGCCCCAGGGATACGTCCTCCTGTTATCAGGATCGGTAAATCCGCAAAGACCGGCTTCTTCTCCATAATAAATCGTCGGGGCGCCGTACCACGTCATCTGGATCAGCACAGCCTCCCGCATGACCGAAAGGTCCACGCCTTCATCAGCCGCTTCCGGTCCCAGCGTATTCGATCTGCCGACCTTACGGTTAGTTCTTGTCAAAAATCTGGAATGATCATGATTGGAAAGCTCGTTCATCGTCGTCATCAGCGACGGCATCGCAAATTCCGCGCCATAAAATATCATCGCGCACCAAAACGCGCTGGCATTATTCAGCATATCCCCTCTGTAGTCGTCGCTGTGCTTCTGCATACCGGTCAGGAACCATGTCAGCGGCTCCATAAAGGAATCATAATTCATCACCGTATCCCATTCCCTGCCGCGAAGCCATTCTTTTGCGCTGCCATAATGCTCCGCAAGGATCAGCGCATCCGGATTGGCCTGTCGGACCGCCTTTCTGAAATCTTCCCAGAACTTATGATTGGTTTCCGGTGAATGGCCCAGATCTGCTGCAACGTCCAGCCTCCAGCCATCGGCATAATAAGGCGCGGACACCCACTTCTGCCCGATCCTTAAGATATACTCATATAGCTCTCTGGACTCCTCATAATTAAGCTTAGGCAGCGTGTCATGATTCCACCAGCCCTCATAAGTCCCATTATAAGGCCATCTGCCCTCATCATGAAATTTGAAATACTTCCGATAAGGACTTTTGTCGTCTATATATGCCCCCTTCTCATACCCCTGCGCCTGCTCATAGATGCGTTCCCGGTCCATCCATTTATTAAAGGAGCCGCAATGATTGAATACACCGTCCAGGATCACCTTCATCCCGCGTTTATGCGCCTCCGCTACGACCTTGGCAAACAGCTCGTTGCTTGCCTTTAGGTTTGCGGGATTCGTAATACGGTTGATATACTTAGACGCATCGCTGTTATTGCATTGCCCCTCCTTCAGAAGCTCACCCTTTTCCTCCACGATCTTTCCAAAATGGGGATCGATATTATCATAATCCTGAATATCATACTTATGGTTTGAGGGAGAAACAAACAACGGATTAAAATAGATCACTTCCACGCCAAGATCTTCCAGATAATCCATTTTGTCCAGAACCCCCTGCAGATCACCGCCGTAAAATTCCCGTATTCCCATCTGCGCCGGATATTTATACCAGTCATTCACATGAACGGAGTAATCTCCAATATAATAATACTCCCTGTCCTCCACGTCATTCGACGGATCTCCGTTATAAAAACGGTCCACAAAGATCTGGTACATAATTGCGCCCTTCGCCCAATCCGGCGTCCTAAAACCGGGAATCAGCCGAAACCAATAATGTTCATCCACTTCCTGCTGCAGGATCCCTCTGGTGTCATATCTGATGACTTTTTCGGCATCATACGCCTCGAAATAATATTTAACGATTTCATTATCCATCTGGATTTCAACGCCGTAATAATCAAAAAGCAGATCCTGTTCTATGATCTCCATCGGAAACGTTCCCGCAGACGATATCATTACAACGCGGTCCACCGCATCCCTTGCCGTCCGAAACCGTATCGTCACAAGATCGAATGCCGTCGGTTCCATCGGTGTCACAAAATTATCAGTCGTATCCGTGAAAAAAGCGTATCGTTCCATATAAGCACACTCCGGTATGAATTTTCGGTATTTATTATATTTATTATTGTATATTGCATATCGTGACAAATTTCCAAGCAATACGACATACATTATACAATATTTAGTATTATTCTTCAAGATATAGTATTTTATAAGATAGTGTAAATTTACTGTA
>DLOP01000059.1:5669-10252 GCA_002478505.1 Lachnospiraceae bacterium UBA7481 | reverse complement strand
GGATGGTCATTCGGGTTCATAACGGAACCGCGAACGGTAGGTCTGATGCCCATGTGACGCTTACGGCCTGCTTTACCGTAATTGATAAGGTTGTGATCACCGTTGCCGATGACGCCGATGCTAGCGCGGCACTCGATCGGAACCATTCTCATCTCGCCGGAAGGAAGTCTGAGTGTTGCATACTTGCCTTCCTTTGCCATCAGCTGTGCGCTGTTGCCTGCGGAACGAACCATCTGTCCGCCCTTGCCCGGCAGAAGCTCGATGTTATGGATCAGAGTACCTACAGGAATGGCGGATAAGGGAAGACAGTTGCCGACCTTGATTTCCGCTGTCGGTCCGTTCATTACCTTCATTCCGTCCTTCAATCCCTCCGGAGCAAGAATATATGCTTTCTCGCCGTCCGCATAACAGATCAGTGCAATATTGGCTGTTCTGTTGGGATCATATTCGATTCCGATTACTTTTGCCGGAATGCCATCCTTGATTCTCTTAAAATCGATGATCCTGTATTTCTGTCTGTTGCCGCCGCCATGATGTCTGACGGTGATCTTTCCCTGATTATTACGTCCGGCATTCTTTGCCTTGGATACACACAAGGATTTCTCCGGTGTACTCTTCGTAATCTCTGAGAAATCAGAACCTGTCATGTGTCTTCTTGACGGTGTATATGGGTTATATGATTTAATTCCCATGACTTATTTCTCCTTTTCTATTCACTATTTATTATCACACTTTGGTTGTGTTTATTTTTGGCTCTTACAGTCCGGAGAAGATCTCTATATCCTTACTGTCCGCCGTAAGCTGTACGATCGCCTTCTTGGTCTTCGCTGTCCTTCCGCTTACGAGCTTGCCATTGTTGTTACGTCTCTTGATCTTGCCATCCTGATTTAATGTGTTGACCTTTGCAACCTTAACTCCGTCGAACATCTTCTCGACCGCTTCCTTGATCATGGTCTTATTTGCTTCCGGATGTACCAGGAAAGTATATTTCTTCTCAGCCATACCGGACATACTCTTTTCTGTTACCAACGGCTTAAGAATTACGTCATAATACTGAATTGCTGCCATTTATGCGTACACCTCCTCAATGGTTGCGACTGCTGCCTTTGTCAGCACAACAGTGCCTGCGTTCATTACATCATATACATTGATCGTATTGGTCAGTGCAGTCTTAGCATCCGGGATATTCCTTGCGGAAAGGATTACGTTATCATCCTTCTCATTTAATACCACCAGTGCCTTTTCTGCTTTGATGTTCTTTAAGATCTGGACAAATGCCTTTGTCTTGATCTCGTCCATCTTCAGCTCATCCACCACAATCAGTTTCTGATCCTGAACCTTACTGGTCAATGCAGACTTCAGAGCTGCTCTCTTTTCCTTCTTGTTCATCTTAAAGGAATAATCTCTAGGCACGGGAGCAAATACAACTCCGCCGCCCTTCCACTGCGGCGCCCTGATGGAGCCCTGTCTTGCATGACCTGTTCCTTTCTGTCTCCAAGGCTTCTTTCCGCCGCCGGATACTTCGGAACGTGTCTTTGCCTTCTGCGTTCCCTGACGCTTATTTGCAAGCTGCTGTACAACTGCCAAGTGTACTAAATGTTCATTGATCTCAACGCCAAATATTTCATCACTTAAGTCGATTGTACCAACTTCTTTGCCTTCCATATTAACAACTGATACTTTTGCCATTGTTAGTAGTCCTCCTTTCAACCAACTTAAGCTTCTACCTTAGTGGTTTCTTTTATTGTTACTAATGCTTTCTTCGGTCCGGGTACTGCGCCCTTTACCAGAAGAAGATTCTTCTCAGCATCAACTCTGACGATCTCAAGATTCTTTACTGTGATCGCCTCACAGCCCATATGTCCGGGCATCTTCTTACCCTTAAATACACGGCTCGGGCTGGAACATGCTCCGTTGGAACCTGCATGGCGGTGATACTTGGAGCCATGCGCCATCGGTCCTCTGGACTGGCCATGTCTCTTGATGGCGCCCTGAAAACCTTTTCCTTTGGAAATCGCAGAAGCGTCAACCTTATCGCCTACTGCAAAGATGTCAGCTTTGATCTCCTGAGCCAATGTATATTCCTCAGCATTTTCAAACTTAAACTCTCTCACATATCTCTTTGCGGAAACGCCGGCTTTCTTAAAATGTCCCTGCTGGGGCTTGTTCACGCCATGGCGGTGAACCACTTCCTTCTTACCGGACTTATCCTTATTGATGATCTTTTCCTTCTTATCAACGAAGCCAACCTGTACTGCGCTGTAACCATCGTTCTCAACTGTCTTGATCTGCGTTACATAACAGGGTCCTGCCTGAAGCACCGTAACCGGGATCAACATTCCGTCTTCGTTAAAGATCTGTGTCATTCCGACCTTTGTTGCTAAAATTGCTTTCTTCATACTACAACCTTTACTCCTTTCTAAGTCTGCGAATTGGCATTCTGCGTAAATTCGCAGTTGAAAACCACATTTCTTTGTTTTCAACTTTCCTTGTTTTTTCCACTAAAGCGGTATGGATTTCTGTCATCGCGGTTTGCTGTGACTGACGATCTTCAGTCCTCCATACATAAAGTTAGCAGAGGTTTCATGTTAAATTTCTTATTTCATTTTTACATCTACGTAAACACCTGCGGGAATATCCATCTTCTGCAAAGACTCTACGATCTTCTGGGAAGGATTAAGGATATCGATCATCCTCTTGTGGGTTCTCTGCTCAAACTGCTCTCTGGAATCCTTGTACTTATGAACAGCACGCAGGATCGTAACCACTTCCTTCTTTGTAGGAAGAGGAACCGGGCCGCTTGTCTCCCCACCGTTCTTCCTTACTGCCTCAATGATCTTCTTTGCTGATGCATCAACCAACTGATGATCATACGCTTTTAATGTGACTCTCATTTTCTGACTTGCCATAAAAAAAGTCGCCTCCTTTTCGTACTTTGTTTTCAAGCACGACAAGCTTGGTGACTGTACACTTTCCCGTGTGTGTCCTGAACCTCCAGAACTGTAACCACACGTCGTTTCTGCTCCTTGCAGACTGTCTAAGCATTGTACAGTGACTTGTCGTCAATATTATCGGCGGATAACCTATCCGCCACTGACATTNNTAACTTGACATTCGCTCCACGGAAAACCTGTTATGGCTTTCGCCATAACAGCAACCTCACGCTTCATAGCTATCATGCCACAGCAATAGATAGTATATATGATAACTTTTCAAAATGCAAGCATTTTTTTTGAAACTACTCAAAAAAAGTTGAATAGTAATCAAATTTTGTCCTGCAAATTCTCAAATATGTGCGAAGAATGCCCGTAATTTGGGCATTCTTCATTGTGAGAAAATTGCCGAAGGCAATTTCACATTACGTCCTTGACTTCTTCAAATTCCTTTACGATCTCCTCTGATGGAGGCGGCGTCAAAAGGCTGACCACCACGATGCAGATCAGGCTGAGCGGAAAACCTACCGCCAGAGAATATAACCCCGTTGAGGAACCAAGGGTAACAAGTCCTTCCGTTCCCTGTATCATCGGTATATAATCCCATACGATCACAGTCAGAGCGCCTGACACCAGACCGGCAACCGCGCCCGGAAAATTGGTACGCTTCCAGAAGATCGCCATCAGCACCAACGGCCCAAAGGCCGCTCCAAGACCTGCCCATGCATTGGACACCAGACCCATAATGGAAGAATTCGGATCCAGAGCGATCACATAGGCGATCACCGCGATGACAACAATGGTAATCCTGCTGATCACAAGAACTTTTTTGTCGTCTGCATCCTTTTTGATAATGCCTTTATAGATATCCTCCGCAATAGCAGACGCGCTGACTAAAAGCTGAGAATCCGCAGTCGACATGATCGCCGCCAGAATACCGCAGAGGAAAATGCCTGCGATCAGCGGCGCGTTGATCTCTTCTGTGAAAACTTTCTTGATCATTTCAATAAAAATACGTTCTTTTCCGGCTTCATTTACAATATAATCAAAATTCATATACGCCCGTCCGATAATACCGATCACGCATGCTGCTGCCAAAGAAAGTGTAACCCATATAATAGCTACCGTTTTGGATTTGGTCATCTCTTTTTCATCCTTCACCGCCATAAAACGTACGATAATATGCGGCATACCAAAATATCCAAGTCCCCATGCAAGTCCGGAAATAATGCTGACCGCATTGTTGCCCGCGAACATATTAAGAAATCCCGGCGCGGTTTCCGTCGTGATCCCACTTGCTGCCAGACCTGCCGTCACCGTCAGTCCATCTGCATTCATAAAGCAGACTGCACAGACAGGCACCGCAAGAAGGGCAATCAGCATCAAAGTTCCCTGAATAAAGTCTGTCGTGCAGACCGCAAAGAATCCGCCCAAAAAGGTATAGGTAAGGATAACGATTGCGCCTATGGTCAGCGCGATGATATAGTCGATTCCAAAGATCGACTGAAACAGCTGTCCGCCTGCTGCCAGAGCGGAAGCACAATATACCGCAAAGAAAACTACTATTATTATAGAAGAAACAGACATCAGTATCTTCTTTTTATCCCGGAACCTGTTCTCTAAAAACATGGGGATCGTCACGGAATCATT
>DLOP01000059.1:5526-5663 GCA_002478505.1 Lachnospiraceae bacterium UBA7481 | reverse complement strand
CTAAGTCTTGACGCCAGCACCAGCCAGTTTAATATGGTTCCAATCAACAATCCCAATGCGACCCAGCCGTCACCGCTGAGACCGGTCACAAAGATCGCCCCCGGCAGACCCATCAGCAGCCAACCGCTCATATCGGA
>DLOP01000059.1:0-5437 GCA_002478505.1 Lachnospiraceae bacterium UBA7481 | reverse complement strand
TAAAAAGATAGATCACGAAGGCAACCAGTATCCATGCAGTTAAACTTGTCATAACAACATCTACCCCTTTCTTCTTCTGCAGATATGTATGCCCCTGCTAAAAGTAGAGCCATAAATTTCTTCAATTTAAAATGGCAGGGCGTTCCGTAAAGGCTCCCTTGCCATTCACTGCGAGTTATTATAATATATGAAGGGTGATACGTCAATCATTTTTGTATCGTACGCTTTTTTCCCTTTATTCCACATATCTATTCTATAAATTCTTCAATATACTCTATCAAATCATCTTCCAACTTGTCTTTAATACTCAAAATATTTCTCCATCCTATTTGGTCTTTTATATTATAATTTGCCGTGGCATCACATAATACATGTAATATTTCTTCCCTTGTCTCGTACTTTACCAAAAGAAGATTGATTTTCACTAATTCCTTGACAATGCAAATAACCTGTTCTTGACTATAGCCTCTAAAATATATTTTATCTCCTATTTCTTCAGCAAGCTTTATTATGTCATCCTCTTTATCACATTTTTTCAATTTCTCTAATTCTTCTAACTCCATTTATCGTCCTCTCTTTACTTAAATGCCTTATGGTTCATATGGATTCTGGATTGGAATATGCGTATTATTCATGTTAATAAGCGATTCAATGCTAATCAATAGCAATCCAGCTTCCAAATAACACTTAACAATATCTATCGGTGTTACTTTCACATTGTCTCGTTGTGAAATGTTATAGTAAATGACTTTAAAATCTTTACTTTGGCACATTATGCTAATTTTGCTGCAATTTGGGCTTCTGAGCAAAGTAAAAATAGTTATGTCGTTTACTATAAGTAAATCTATACACCATATGTAAATCAGGGTTGACATGGGATATAGGGATAGCCTCACTTACTGTTCAACAAATTTGAAAGGAGCATTCTCTGTTGTCCTTCGTAATAATTCGCTTGGTTTACGGAATCTCAAACTTGTATGAAGTTCTATGATGTCATTTTCTTTTACATACACATCAATCCAAAGCGGATAATATGGCTCAAATACTGAAAATCTTTTTATTATTTCTTCAAGTGTGAAAATGTAATTACTTATCTTATCCAATGGAAAAACATTTAATCTAACAAAATCATCTTTTGAATTATATTTTTTACCTTCTTCTAGTATTGGGTAAATGACATAATTACATCTTTTTGCATCAATTCCCTTATTATATAATACATTAACTAAATGTTTTTGAAAAATTGTTTTGTTCATCATTCCTTTTCTCCCAACATCTTTACATAATCAAGAAGTATATCGATTACCATACCATCAGCTTCAATATCTATTTTGATTCGGAAACGCCGCCCAAATTATCAAGTGATTATAAAATAATTAAGCTTTTTTAAAACATCAATTCCTTTACCATCAATAAAGAAATCGTCAAAAGAATCCGCAAATTTTATTGCCTCATTAAAAAAATCTCCAACGCCTGCTTCAACCAAATATAATCCCGTTCCTTCTTTTCCCTCTCCATAATAATAAATGAGATCACCTAAATCTGTTGCGAAAATAATCCCTTTTTTAACATCTTCTTTAAAAAACGGATAATTTACATCAAGATTTTTTATGGTTGCCGGATGACAAAATCCAATGATGATTGAAGTTTCCTTTATTCCCAAAGTATAAATTACCCCTTCTTCTAAAACATCCTTATACATTTTAGGCAAAGTAATATCAGCAATATTGGCAATTATTTTCAAATCATCTTCCGTAACATCGACACGCTGTACCTCGTCTTCCGGATATAAATTTTCAAATTGATTATTTATTATTGATAGCAAATTCATTTTTCTTTCCTCTCTATACTTTCTTATATATTTCACACAAAAAATCTTTGTTTCACACATCTGTGCAATGGTTTATAAAGCTACGATAACTCTAAAGCATTCGATAATGGGAAAAACCGGTCATTTCCATATCAACGCATTTATGTTTCCTGCGCGTCCTAAATTATTTGCATTTCTTTGATTGTCATATCATTCTTAAAGAAACTCTGATAACTTCCTGCCGTCAAATTTTTTGCCCCATCCATTACACTCAGAATATTGATATTGCCGAAAATGTTCACTACTAACAGGTTCTATGCCTTTCATTTGTAAGATATCAATTGCTTCTTGTATTATCAATAGTGTATTAGGACTATTATTAAGCAATGTAGAATATGATTCCATTGTACCTAAATCAAATATCAAACTCATCATCTGATTTATTTCAGTAGGATTTTTACAATAAAGTTTTTTTAAAATCATATATTCATTTTCTGTAATATATTCAAAGTCTTCTGGTTTATCTTCCAAAATATTCTCAGGGAGAAATTCTGCCACTTCATAAATCCAATCATCAAAATATTTAATATATGTATATTTCCATAACTTTTCTAAAATCCAACTCCAATCTTCTTTTTTACAATTATAGTAAATTAATAATCTTTCAAATAAACATAATACATAAGCCATTCTTCCCCGAAGTGATATCTCCGCAAATTCTTCCATTTTTATACTCAGTCCTTTCTTACTAAAATCAATGTGACAATACATCCGCAACTCTACCCTAAAATGTATAAATACAATTCGCACACATCTCTTTTGGTATATTTTGTTTAGTATTTATAGTATACAGATAAAGATTACTTACATTAGTACCGTTAATCAAAGCTTGATTTACTGCATCCACCTCGGCACAATTACCTATCCTATACCCATTCATTAATTTCTCTGGCAACCATGATGCAAGTAATGGATTCAAATTATCTCCGCTCAATTGCATCCCCACTACCACCCCCTATTCTTCTCATAATGCAGCATTTTCCACCCAGTTTGTAGCTGAATTTCAAAATATTCCCTTTCAATTCTGCCCGCTTTTCAAAAACAAATAAATTTTAAATTGTCGAATATCTTCTCATCTTTTCATAAAAATCTTCGCATGCTTCTTCTTCAGTTTCAAATACCTTTTGTCCTACTCTATGGCCACGCTCACTGTAATATACTTGCCACATTTCCTCTTTCACTATACATAATCTCTCATTTGGCAATCCGTCAATCATAATAGAATATAAATCTTGAGAAACACCTATTTCATCCAATTTGTTTTTAAGTTCATTTACTGTCATTTTATTGTAACCTCCTTAAGTTATGAGGTTCTTTGCGCCAATTGTTTCTACCCAACCCTGTTTCTGTAATTTCTAAAACGGCTGCTTTTACAATATTACTATATCTTTCCATATAACCTTATCACTTTCGTCATATTCCACTATTCTTACCTTNNTTTACGCACTTGATTTTCATCATCATCCAAATAGACTCTAACCTGTTTTACCCCGCCATGCTCAAATTCTCCTTTATTAATTTCCATATGCGGGTTTTGAGGCATATTTTTTACCGTCTCCTTTAACTTTTCCACAGATTCCTGAAAACGGACCGCCTCCTTAAATTTGATCTGTCTTTCTCTGTTTTCCGGCTTCTCATAGTCTAAAACATTCTGATAAAGAGTGATGCATCTGCATGTATCCGATATCTCCTCATTGCTGTAACAGTCTTTAAAATTCTCGACCCCCTCGCGCGGAACATACTGATAATAGGATTCGTGAAACCACATCTTCCAAACTGCGCCAAACCATATGCCGCCAACTACTTCCTCATGGCCGGGTAATTGATCTACATCTACCGCCTGCATCCCTTTACGCATTGGATGTTTCTTTAGGGGGATTCCTTCCAAGCTCCTGTTTTCATCTCTATAAGGTTCTAGTTCTGTATTGTTTTGCCACCTGCTATCAGTCGCAGAAACAGCGATTCCAACCACGCCGGCTTCATTCATAATATCATTAATCAAAGAATAGATTTTTTCCTGATTAGATAAAAATATGTCATATTCCAGCAGCGCACCAAGCAACGTGGTTATATTACGATGATTTTTAATTATACTAAGCATCCCATTTCCCCTATCCCATAACCTTGCTGAGTACTCCTCTTCTTCCAGCGCCATATCTAATTCATTTAAAAACTTTTTTTCTTTATAAGAAACCATTTTATAATTTGTTCGGTTTCCCAGCGACATCAGTTTAGGCGTAAAAAATTGCATTTCTGAAATCCATTTTTTTGCTAACTCCGGATGATTCCTAATGCGAAGCGTAATCCCAATGCATTCTTTTCTTTCCATAATCTACCTCTCCCTATGTAGTCAAGAATTTATTCCTTAAAATTTAAAGTTTTTTCTTTCAACATTTATCTCATTTTGTAACTCCCTTATATCTTTAATTCTTTTTATACCTTCAGAATTTTTTCTATATAATTTTCCATTTTTATGAAAGTACATATTAAAGTCATTTTTTTCCAAAACATTTTTTAGTAAAAAAATGGAATCTTCAATACATTCTCTATCAAGCTGGTTTTTGAATTCGCTCATACGGTACAATGAATTAAATGCTTGTTCAGTATCATAAATTGTAATATCAAATGCCCTTATTTCATTTTCTATTTCAATTTTATAATTATAAGGAAGATAATTATATTTTAATATGAAAGAACCCATATGTTCAAAATTGCAAATAGTTTCTATTTTTTTGATATCTGCACCAAATGTTCTATCCATGCACGCATCAAAAACATTAATAATTCCATTATAAAAAACACTATCTAATCGCATGCCAAATATCTCCTTCATCAACAAACCGATAGCCATAAGTGTCCCATGTGCGGACATGGATGAATTTTTCATCGTATTCATAATACGTTTCGTAACTTTATGTAGTCTTTGTCAAGATTGAATCCTTGGCAAAATCCTGCTTTTCTCCTTGCACTAATAATGCCCCTGTCATTCCTCTTTCTAATGAATCGAATTTCTTCCTGTATGCAATTATTTCTGTTATGTTATAATATTTTGTTCCCGTTTCTTGCGCACGGTATGCTAATTTATCTCCTATTGTAACTTTTTCTATCACTCTCCCGTAAAATATTATCATTTCTTTTTCTTTACATATCTCGTATGATTCTATAATAAACACTTCTTTTTCCATAATTAGCCTCTCAAAATGTTTGTAAAACACAAGATATAGTAAGTCAGTCTGGAAGCGTAATCGAATGATTCCAGACTTGCGGAAGAATATTTAAAAAAGCATTCTTTATAAGCCTGTTCACCCGTTCCTGTATCAGTGTTTCAAGAAGCAGTTTCAGACAAAGAAAATTCAAATGTAAATCAAATATATATGCTGCCACAAGATGCTATGGTGGCTTTAAAGGTGGAAAATACCATTTCCGGATGGCTCTCTATCAAGAAACTGGTAGCTCCCAAGAGGGATAATATTCAATAGGCATTGTTTCATATTTTAGGACTATACTGTTTTTAATTACTGTTCTAAATATTGGAATAATCTATATTATTTTTTCTCCAACATACAT
>DLOP01000101.1:33421-36388 GCA_002478505.1 Lachnospiraceae bacterium UBA7481 | reverse complement strand
ATTTTTGGAACATAGTTGCGCAGGCTTCGAGTTATGTAAACCTCATGAACATATTTTTATAACATTGTTTTTGGTGGTCTGACTTTTATACTTCCTTCAGTGACTCAGCTACCACTGCTGCCAGCGCGATGGAATTAACTTTCGTCTCCGTGGAATCCGATCTGGATGTTAAGATGACCGGTGCCTTTGTACCTGTTAAAATACATCCGTTCTTGCAGTCGCAAAGGTGCGTTAACGCCTTATAGGTAATGTTACCTGCATGAATATCCGGGAACAGGATCACATCCGCATCGCCAACGATCTTTCTTCCTTCCGCCCCCTTGTGTTTTGCGGCTTCCGGATCGATGGCAAGGTCAAGGGACAGCGGACCATCTACAACGCAGCCTGTAATCTTGCCTTCCGCACACATCTTTGTCAACTCGTCCGCCTCTACCGTAACCGGCATCTTTGGATTGACAACTTCAACCGCAGCCACCGGAGCAACCTTCGGATTAGGGATGCCGCATGCATGAACAACGCTTACCGTATTCTCGATAATGCTGACTTTATCCTCCAAAGTCGGATAAGGAATAAATGCAACGTCCGTTAAGAACAGGAGCTTCTCATGACCCTTGATCTCAAATACTGCCACATGCGAGAGCGGTTTGCCGGTACGAAGTCCGACTTCTTTATCCAGAACACTCTTTAAAAAGGACTTTGTATCTACCAATCCCTTCATATACATATCCGCTTTTTTGTTATGTACCAGTTCTACCGCCTTATGTGCCGCTTCCAGCGTATCCTTCTCATCGATCACTTCATAGTTGGAAAGATCTATGCCGAGTTCTTCTGCAATCGGAGCGATCTTCTCCATGTCACCTACCAGAATCGCATCCGCAATACCGCGCTTGCGCGCTTCCTCAACTGCCTCCATCACAGGCGCATCCTGCGCCACCGCAACAGACACTTTTTTTCTGCTGCACTGAGATACCTTTGATAATAAATCATCAAATCCCTTGCTCATTTTTTCCTCCATTCCGAAGCACGAAAAATACTTCGCTATTCGTATTTTCTAAATGTCATATCAGCATAATAGATAGCCTAACCAAAATAGTATCACTTTCGGAAGAAAAAATCAATTTTTATCTAAAACTTAATCATAAAACTCATATCCTCTCTGGGGGTTTCAGTTCCTACATAAGAACCTTCCTCGTCATAACCGCCCTCAGCAGGTATAAATAGCATATATTCGGAAGCGCTGTCAAAGTTCTGGATCTCATAGCTTTGCTCAAATTCTATCCATCCTGTCTCTTCGCTGCGGACTTCCGGGCTGCAAGAGGTATTCATGCGCAGGTCATTTGGCGCATACCTTATGCCGCTGCTATCCTCGCAGAAAAACAACGTATCTCGCAAAATTTCAAACTCCTCCTCATTGTAAATGGTCCATTTCAGGGTAAAACTTACTTTGGAAGGCGCTGCCTTTATCTCGCTTACCTCTACTACGCCGTATGAGAACTCGAAACGCTGGTCTGCCGCCGTACTTATGCTGCCCAGCTTATCGGATTCGATTGTGAAGGTAAAATCCTGTTTTTCCCCTGATTCCATATAAACCTGCACCGTAACATCCAGCTTCTCAGGATTTTCCTGCGCAAGTTTTTCGTCCATCACAGTGACCTCACACTGCCAAATGCCGCTGCCTTCCTCTAACTCGACCACATATTCAAGCCTGTTGTCCGTACCATTGATAAAGACGTGATCGCCGAACGCAAGTTCAGAAAGTCCACAGGACTCCGCAAGGAACAAAAGCGTCGCGCCGTCATAGTATACGTCCGTCACTGTAAAAGGATCCTCCTGTCCAATGGCATCCTGTCCGCTGCCATCCTGCCCGCTGCCATCCGATCCATCGTTTAAATGAATGATCATATCTCCCGCCTCCTGACTGTTTACCCCAAGTCCTGCAAGCCATTTTGTAAAAGCAGGAAGTTCCGCCGCCGTCACCGTACCGCATATAAGGATCAGACATGCCGCCACCGGAAGCGCTGTTCTGGCAAAACGGAAGCGCTTTCTTTTGCTGATCCTCTGTTCTGATACCGCATTGTTTACACATTGCCGGAAGCTCTCAGGTGTGCGTGGAAATTCTTGTTTCAATGTTTCTTTAAATGATCCCATAAGCATTTTCCTCCTCTAAAATAGATTTCAACTTGTCCCGTCCCCTGCTCAGACGGCTTTTTACCGTTCCAATGCCTGTGTTCATGATCTGGGCGATATCCTTAACGGAGTATCCCTCCAGATAATGCAGCACAATGGTAAGCCGATACTCCTTTTTCAACATAAACAAAGCCTGATACAGTTCCGAATAATCCTCCGTACCATATTCCGATTCTTCCCCGCAGTCAGAATACGGGGCAAATCTCTCGCGCTTTCTTAAAATGTGATAGCACTCGTTGATAACGATCCGGGTAAGCCACGTCTTAGCGTATTGTTCTTTCTTTAACGTATGCAATTTTGCAAAGGCAATGGCAATCGCTTCCTGTACAGCATCTTCACAGTCCGCGTCGTTTTTCAAAATAGACTTGGAAATGTGATAGAGACTGTCGGTTGATTGGATCACTATCTCCGCCAATTCTTTTTTATTCATGTTTTTTCCTCCTCCCTTCTACTGATTAGAGAGAATAAAGTCGAAAAAGGTTGCAACAAAAAAGAGAACCGCTAAAAAGATTCTCTTTTTTAAAAGGTTCTCTTTTTTGAAGTTTTCATACATTAAAAACATTTCTTATTTATACCACACCGGCCAGAGAAAAATTGGTCGCTCTGATCANNTCCGCAGCCGTATTCCTCCTAATGGTCATTGCGTTTTCCCCTCTTGTCTCTTCCAGCTTTTCCTGTGCAGTCTCCTGCAGCTTCCTATTTGTCTGACCGATAGCGGAAAACTGCGCATTAACTGCCCGCTGCGCCCGTTCCTCCTTCTCTTTCAGCTCTTCCTTCTTT
>DLOP01000101.1:33122-33293 GCA_002478505.1 Lachnospiraceae bacterium UBA7481 | reverse complement strand
CTTTTAGAAAAACCCGGAATCTTCTCTTTTTCATCTTTCGCTCCGGCTTTCTTATCCTTTTCTGCAGCGCCGGATTTCCCAGCCTGCTCCTCTATCTTAAAACCGTCTATTCCTGTCTTCCCTGTTACGACTTCTCCCGCCTTCGCCTGATCTGCATCCTTCTTTTGAGCG
>DLOP01000101.1:32786-32947 GCA_002478505.1 Lachnospiraceae bacterium UBA7481 | reverse complement strand
CGGAATATCTTCTTTGGAAGAAGCCTGTTTCTGCCGTTCCACATCAGAAATATCATTCTCGATACTCTTGCTTTCCGTATCGACTGTTTTTATTTCCTGCTTCCGCACAGCAGAAACGCTTCTTACAGAAGTGGTATTTCCTATTGCACTGATACTTCCAA
>DLOP01000101.1:14410-32767 GCA_002478505.1 Lachnospiraceae bacterium UBA7481 | reverse complement strand
TAATCCCCCATGCCGCCTTTGGCGGTTCAAATTGAAATGGAAATTTCACACTAATATGCGCCATCAGATGCAACCTTTTCCTAAAGAATACATCTGAAAAAAATTGTTAGTTAATATCATTATATAGGTAAATACCAAAAATTGCAATATCTAAGCCGCAAAAAATCAATCTGCTTCTTGAAATTATAGCGCATTGCCGCTTATAGTCACGTCCTGTATCATGACTGGCTTACCACTTTTACAATACAACTCACATACCTCACCATAGTCTCCGTACATGGCATCACTACGCACCACCGCTCTCGCATAGTCGCCGCTGTCGTCATAGATCCCCCACCCGGCATCTCTGTACTCCCGGCATATTTTATCAAAATTCTCAAAAAGCACCGGATTCTGCTTCTTATATAGACAATCTTCCGTCTGGCAAGGGATCCACCACAGAGCCACATCCTGCTGTCCGCGGAACGTTTCCAATGTGGATTTCATTTTCTGCAGATAAGCATCTTCTCCCTGCAGTAAGCCCATCAGAGAGGTCGCATACAACACGGTCTTTTTGGTCTTCCCCGTATCATCCCGCATCAGCCTCTGCCACTCTTGAGGTACAGGAGCCTTTTCGCCTTCCTCTCTCACCCTCTCCCACTCAGGAAGCTCTTGATATACCCCCGCCTCAAGACCGTCCTCCAACATCCATGCAGCCTGTTGCTGCAACAGTTTCAGCTGCGATTTATAATAGGGATAGTCATGACAGCTATGATACACCGGATTGCGGTAATCCCCGAAAGTGTAGCGCAAAACATTGTGATAGTCTACCGGAACCGGGATCCAGGTCACTTCGTAGCCCATAGGAATCGCCTTGCTAAACCACTCTTTCTTCCATCTGCCTGCCAGTCCGGTAAGGTTTGCCTGAAACGACACCATTTCGTCACATTCCTCCGCCCGGTACATCATGCATATATTGTCATAGATACGAAACAACTGATTGCGGATATTTAGGATGCTCTTTTCCGCATCCACCGGGATGCCCAGATACTCATACTGCAGTTCCAGTCCCTGAAGCAGCTCCTGCCGGCATATCGCAAACATGTCTCCCTTGGGATCCTCCATCTCCAGCAGCTCATCACATACGCGGATATTGTTTTTTACAGCATCCAACAGTGTCCACTGCAGAGTCTGTTCCTGCGATATCTTAGGAAAGTAGTCTATGGGAAAAATATCAATTCCTACAATAAAGGGGCAGCCATGATACCGCGCCAGATGCTCCGGCTGGGTGGATATTACACCCCCGTTGGTTATCCGCGAGAAAGAACCGTTCCACTCCTCCTCATAATAAATGCTGAGTAGCCGGTACTCCGGCGGCAGCTCCTGTCTGGCCACCTTGAGAAAACGCATGTAATCCGGGCGTTTCATAATCACGTCTATGTCGTCATCCCATGGGATAAAACCCTTGTGTCGCACCGCGCCGATCAAGGTGCCAAATCCCGCAAAAAAAGTGATATTGTGTTTGGCGCACACCTCCTTCAGCACCTCCAGCACTTCCAGCTGCGCTGCCCAGTTGGATTTCATCAGCTTGCCTATGGTAAAACGGCATCTGGTCTCCGTGTCAAAATAGTTTTCAGGAAAGTTTATCATCATTCTGCCTCATCATCGACTAATCTGTCTGCCGGAACAACTCATACAGTGACCCATATTACTGTAAAAAGCGTCACATGTCATTTATTATGATAGCAAACGCAATTACCTCTCGTCAATCTCTTTCTCCTTAAATCCCCTGCGCCGCCTGTAGAAGAAAAATATTGAATATCCGTTTTTTATGTGATAATAAAATTACCATATCACATAAGGACGGCAATGAAATGTTTGGAAATCATTTACCCAAAAGACCAGGATATTGTAAATCAAAGTGTACTTTAAAAGAAATCTTTTCGTATGTAAGATGGTCATATTCTTGTGATTTTTGTGCAAAATAATACTATTTCATCAATTCCTGTTTTAATGGAAGATATCATTAAAGCCTCCAAATCATGTACTCAAGTATCTGAATTTGCAAATCAACTTAACTATTTGGAAGCATCAGAAAGCGTTAAGGACCTGTCATGAATCCCTCCGGCCTCCCCACAGCTTCAGGATCCCTCCGCAGATCAGCCCGGAAGCCAGAATAATCATAATATCTATGGGCGCAGGCCCCACAGTCTCAAATATGATACCCGGATACCGTTCTGCTGCTTTCCACAGCCCCAGGAAAAAAAATCCATCCCCAAAACGGTACAGATATCCGTTTAATAATATCATTTCCCCCAGATACATAAGCGTCGTCATAAGCGAAGCCGCTATGGCAGGAATTCCCACAAATACACGCATACTTTTCTTCGTCAGAAAGGACGCCAAATACAGCCCCGCCGTCACACCAAAGAAAATAAAAAACACAATCATAAGAAATGCTGAAACGGCGGAAACCCTGAGATTCCCGTCTCTAAAAAACGCCGTAAAGCAGGCAAGAACACAAAGCGCCAGAAAGATTCCCAGGGACACCGTCTGCATCACCAATACTTTCTTTTTCTGTTCTTCCTTCCCCTGTAACACACGTGCAAATCCGTAAAAACAACTTAACGCCGCCAGTATCAGCAGAATGGAAATCGCATAAAAGTGCAGTTTAAAAGCCGGATTGTAATTTCCCATCAGAATCTCCACAGCCGACTGCCTGACGGGATACCAGGAATCCGGCAACCGGGAACACATATGCGACTGCTCTATGGGAGGCTCATACCAAGAATCCGGTATCACGGCACACATATACATCTGCCAATCGTCCAGTGTAACTTCAGTAGTGGTAGACGTGACGACCACTTTATTCTCCAAGAGCAACTCCGCCGCCAGGAATATGGCAGTGGAGACTACCGAAGCAAGCACCTGACCGCCCTTCTTTATGTATTTTAACAGCAGCGGCATCATCCATACCCCGACGATCAATGCAAGACTAATGGGCGTATAGGGAATGATGTATTTGGGGTAATCCTCCTGCATGACCGTTCCCGCCGTGATCATATCCGAAACCACCCGCACGCCCATATACAAAGGATAGGCGGAAGCTGCCAGTATACCCAACGCAGACAACAGGTAATACTTTTCCAATCTTTTATTTTTCATATTTTAGTATTTCTCCTTCCGTTCCATATTTTTTAAAAACAAAAGAAATTTCTTTATTCCTCTTTTATAATCCGACTTTCTTTTATAATCTGACTTTCTCCGTTTTCATCATACAACTCTATGATCCATAAATTTTCACAGACATCCGAA
Organism: Lachnospiraceae bacterium UBA7481; assembly: GCA_002478505.1. Classification (GTDB taxonomy): domain Bacteria; phylum Bacillota; class Clostridia; order Lachnospirales; family Lachnospiraceae; genus NK4A136. Next base: position 29,473 of record DLOP01000101.1, on the reverse strand, counting down.
TATACAAAATGTAAAGCTACCGCTTTGTTCCCTTCCAAAAAATAAACAGGCCACAACATTCCACATCCGATCCATGTATCCGGTTCCCCTACTTTTTCAACAATTTCATTTAAAGAACTACCCAATTCAATTTCTCTGAAGTCCTCAATAGTAATATCCCTATTCGTTACATGATACACAACTTCAAAACCTTCAACTTTAATCATAATTTCCTTCTTCTCCTGCCTGCCAAACCATAAGCATAGAAATATTACATTTAATGCAATTACTGTTAATATAAATAATACTATTTTCTTTCTAATCATCATCGCATATCTCCGTAAGATAAAAACATCCCCTTATAAAGACCCATTTGTAAGCAGCGTAAAGGCGATCCCCGCCGCCAGAAGCGCAAAGCATACCGCTGAAAATATGGATATTTTTTTATAGGATAAAATATGGCAGATCCTTTTATGGAGCTTTGCTCCCCCGAAAGCGGAGGCGAAAAGAGGCGCGTCCGCAGCACATTCCACCAACGCCAGCGCATATGCTTTCTTTTCATGTTCCCCAAGCCCCGCTAACACCTTCTCATCGCATGCCAGCTCCATATCCTCCAGAAAAAGCTTCAAAAACAGCCATACAAAAGGATTGAACCAATGCAGACAGGCGGTTGCAAAAGCAGCCAGACGCCACCAATTGTCCCGGCGGCTTATATGAACATTTTCATGGGCAAGAATGTAAGTCAGCTCTTTCTCCCGATACGAAACCGGTATCACGATCTGGGGATGAAGGATTCCATAAACAGCCGGCGAATCGATCTTTTCGGACAGCCGGATATCACCCCTTAACCGCCCGCCGCAACAAGCTTCCCATTTATCACCAACGATCAAACCGTCGTCCGGCAATTCTAACCGCACTCCCCGGCACGCTTCCCTTTTACTTCCCGCATACAGAAAGATCAGGATTCCGAAAAGCGCTACGCAACCCACCAGCCATACCGTAAACGCCCCATTAAATAAATCTTCTAAAATATTTACTTTATAAACAACGGGAAAATAACTTTCCGCTGCCCCTACGCAGTTCATCGTCGTAAACGATTCCGCTCTCTCATACACGGTAACCGTTCTTATCCCTGCCCTCGACAAAAGACCCATAAGCCCGTATCGGCNNCCGATGCTGACCGGCATCCACATCCGCAGAAAGGGAACCGCCCACAGGATAAAAACCAACCGCCTGGGAAGCTTCTTTATCTTTCTCAGAAGCAAAAGAACCGCTCCGACAATCGACGCAGTGACACTCATATTCAAAACCCAGTAAAACACTTCTCCCGGCATAGATCTACCTCTTATCAATCAGCTTCCGCAACTCTTCAAGTTCTTTTTCCGACAGTTTTTCATCCTCCAACAGGGCGGAAAACAGCGCCTTTTTGGAACCTCCGAAAAGTCTGTCGATCAACCCCTGCGTCTCTGCCTGACGCACTTCCTCCTTTGTGATCAGCGGCGTACAGATAAATCCCGGCTCGTCACGCCGGATATACCCTTTTGCCACCAGCTTTTTGATCACCGTATATGTAGTATTCTTATTCCATTCCAGTTCCGACGCCGCCAACAGGCTCAGCTCCTTTGCGCTGACAGACCCCTTTGCCCAAATCAGCTCCATCACTTTCATTTCACTGTCAAACAATTTCAAATTCATCCCGTCCCTTCTTTCCGCATTTTATGAAAACAAATCTTTCTGTATTTTTCTCTGCAATATTAAAGACTACAATAATAGTCTGTACTATTATTGTAGTCTATACTATCACGATAGTCTATGGCTGTCAAGGACTTCCTTCTAACTAGATATTTCCATCATATGGCCAGCCAATTTTTTGTCTTACACGATATAAATATAACACATTGCCGTTATCCTCTCCATAATGTCCATTTGAACCAAATTGATCCATCGAATATTCTCCCAAAAGAGAGCGACCTTCATAATGAATGATATACTGTAAAGGACGTCGATAGGAGAAAATGATATATCCACCGTCGATACCTTCAATTTTGTCCCTTAATTGTCCCAGTTCCTCAATATCAACATAACCCTGTTCCTGCTCTAACTGATCCAGAAGTTGTAATGCACCCCCAGAAGAAAAGTCAATATAAACATCTGGGCGAACCTCATAATTCAGCTCTAATTTACCAATTTCTACAGGAAATATATATCTCCGATTACCATAAAATAACCAATGTATAATAAATGTAATGGCAATTATTGATATAACTATTACTAACCATGTTTTTAAAATCTTTAAATTCTTCTTCATCATAAACTCTCTTATAATATGATTACAGTTCAAAGCATTAATGAAACATCCTCATACACTATCCCCACTGCCAATTTATCAACAAATCAAACTCTCATTTCATCGTTACCCAATCTCCGGAAATTTGCGATACACATGGTAACTCTCCAAAAATTAGTATGAAAAAAATTATTTTTTATCCAACCATATTTTCAATGGCTTCTTCAACAGCAGCATTTAGACTCTTACCATGCTCTATCGCATAAACCGCAATATTTCGATGAAGTTCTGAACTGATCCTAACATTAAATGTTCCCTTATACGGTTGTTCCGGTTCCACATTCCGTTCATTACAATCTGCCAAATAATCATCGATCACATTCTGAAAATCCTGCTCCAATTCCTGCACAGAATCCCCTTCATAAGACAGCAAAGCCTTTATGCCAACCACTTTTCCAAAAAGACAGTGATCTTCTTTTGAATACTCTACTGTCCCATTATAATTCTTATATGATAATAAATTACTCATAATAAACCGTCCTTTCTAAGTTTCTCTATCACTTGATTCAATATATACTGTTTTAAAATTCCATTTGGATGTGGCTTATGAAAATTTATCACATCATTACTTTCAGCTTTTATAAATTTAACTCCTGAACCTTTTCCACCCTGTTTTAATTTATATCCAAAATATGATAATAAAGTTTCCATTTCATCAAAAGTAAAATCTTGAGGTTTCTTCAGTAATCTGTCTATCAATTTATCTTTCTTACTCATATGATTTCTCCTTTACATATAGTATACCAATTTGCAAGAAAATATGCAACTATTTTTAGTTGCTTAAATTTGAAATTAAACTTTTCTCATTTTCTGCAACTTGAATATAATCATGATAACGCTCCAAAAAATGCAAAACAGACTCTCTTGAAATGTTTTTAATATCATTCCAACGTTCCGTACTGTTAAATTCGTAATTTAGATTTATTGAGCCGACGTTATGTACCATAAAATACCGATAACCATCTATATCATTAAAATTAAAATATGAAATATGAAATCAAAAGAATCATGGCAACTACAAAAAGAGTAAGAAAGATATAAGAGACATGATGCGAAAATCATGTCTCTTAATGTTAGTTTGTGCTTCATTTGATATTTCTTTTATACCAAGATTTACTATTATATATCAATTCAAATATAGACGATATTAATATGATTCAAATAGTTACAGATGTTGTACCGCCATCTGTAATTATTGTATCATTTACTATTAGTTTGGGAAAAATACGGAACTTAAAGAATTGTATACGGAACGAATTGAAATATCTGCCCGCATCAAATAAAATTGAAGTTAAACATCATTGCCGTTCAATATACCAACTATATGCATCAAAAATCAAGGTTTGTCTGGTTTCACAAAAGATCGGCGACAAGGTTTGTTTCATCTGCCGGTAAATCTCATTCACAGTTTTCTGTCCGCTTTGTATCTGCAGATTAACATTTGACTGCGTCATCATGAAACGAATAAAAGCATCTAAGTCAAATTCATGCCGCATCCTGTATGTCACTTGATCTTTTATGATAAATCCCTCCGGCAGATCGCTTTGATGCCATACTTCTTCGTTCCGGGGCGGTTTTGGAAATTCAGCCAGATAGAAATTATGGAACCACTCCGTATAAGCGTCGTTCCCCAGCATATGATCCGAAATCCAGAAATCATATATGACAAGCAAAGCCTTAGGAGCCATGACAAGGTTCATATTTTCAAGAAATGCATCCTTATCCACCCAGTTAATGACCCCTGCGGCGGTGACAATACCGTATGGCGTTTCAGGCAAATGGGTTTCCTCGGCTTTCGCCACATAAAAAGTATATTCCGAAGCGTCATATGTTTCTTTGCACGCCTGAATCATTTCCGCTGAAATATCGGTTCCTATTACGCTGTCACAGATCAGTTTTAACGCTCTGGTGGACAACCCTGCACCACAGCCAACGTCAAGTCCGTTATGAAAGTTCTTTACGATATTTAAATCAGACCTCAAACGCTCAATGACCTGCTTATGCAGCCACGGTCTATCGCATGCATAGCCGTGGGCAATTCTATTGTCGTCAAATGATCGATTATCCAATGCGGCGTTTACTCCCTTATAGTCTATATTTTAGAACAATTCCGGATGGTTCTCTAAGCTGTCTGCATCAGTAATATCCCTTATGACTTTGCATGGAACGCCTGCCGCAAATACATGTGCCGGAATATCATGGGTGACTACACTCCCCGCTCCAATCACAGTACCGGCGCCAATGGTAACTCCGCCGCAAACCGTAACATTACCGGCAATCCAGCAATTATCTTGTATGGTAATGGGTTTTGCATATTCCCGATCCGTTACTACGCCATCTGCTCTTGCGAACATATTTCTATCCTGAAACCTCATGGGATGAACAGGCGTCAGCAAAGATACATTAGGACCAATAAGCACATTTTCACCTATAGTCACAGGACAGCAATCCACACAGGTAAAATTAAAATTCGCGTAACCTTGCCATAAAGCATCTCCCTGTTCGATCATATTACATATTTTACCGATTGCTCACTTCAATAAATTTCTCCAATGTTGCCATCGCTTTACCGGAGTCGATCAGTTCTGCTGCCAATGCAACGCCATCCTTCATAGACTCCGCCTTGCCGCCCAGATAAAGCCCTGCTCCGGCATTCATCAGCACTGCATTGCGCTTATGTCCTTTCTGACCGCTTAAGATCTCACGGGTGATCGCTGCATTTTCCTGCGGCATGCCGCCGACAAGATCTGCTTTGGTGCATCGCTCAAATCCAAAATCCTCTGGCGCGATCTCATAGGATTTAAACCAGCCATCCTTAAACTCACAGACGCTGGTAGGCGCGCTCATGGAGATCTCGTCTAATTTATCTTTTCCATAGACTACCATGCCTCTCCTGACGCCAAGGTTCATCAATACCTGTGCCAACGGCTCTATCAGATATTCATCATAAACGCCTAACAGCTGTATCTTAGGACTGCCCGGATTGGTCAGCGGACCAAGGATATTAAATACAGTCCGAAAGCCCAGCTCCTTACGGATGGCTCCCACATATTTCATGGAAGCATGGTACTTCTGCGCGAAAAAGAAACACATGCCCACTTCCTCTAGCAGTCTGACGCACTGCTCCGGGCTCTGTTCGATATTTACGCCGAGAGCTTCCAGACAATCCGCCGTTCCACACTTGGAGGAAGCCGCCCTGTTTCCATGCTTCGCAACCTTCATTCCGCCGGATGCGATCACCAGCCCGGAAGTGGTAGAGATATTAAAGCTATGCGCATTATCCCCGCCGGTTCCTACGATCTCAAATACTTCCATACCGGTCTCCACTTTGGTTGCATGATCCCGCATAGCCGCCGCGCATCCCGCAATCTCATCAGTGGTTTCCGCCTTAGCGCTCTTGGTGGAAAGCGCAGACAGGAATGCGGCATTCTGTGTCGGCGTCGTTTCCCCGCTCATGATCTCATTCATCACCGTGTACGCTTCCTCATAGTTTAAATCTTCCTTGTTTACGATCTTTACAATTGCCTCTTTAATCATTCTCTTTTCCTCCTCTTATTCTTATTAAAATTTTAGGCGTTTGCACCAAATTTGCTTTATCATTTTTTGTTCCACAATTCTGCCCACAAGGTTTACATAACTCGAAGTTTGAAAATAGTTGTTCCAAAAATGATTTCATTTATGATGTTAGAACATATATGTTCGGAACAACTCTGTTCATAAGGTTTACATAACTCGAAGTTTGGAAATAGTTGTTCCAAAAATGATTTCATTTATGATGTTTTTGGAACAACTATTTTCAAACAAAGAGTTATGTAAGCCGGTCATGTAAGCCGGTCATGTAAGCCGGTCACGTAAGCCGGTCTGATCAACTGACATTCAAGTCCAGCTTGATAAAATTATACAGCATCCTTTTCCCATCCGGCGTCATAATGGATTCCGGATGAAACTGCACGCCATAGATGGGATACTCCCTATGCTGCACCGCCATTACCTCATTATCCTCCGTTACCGCAGTCACCCTCAGGCAGTCCGGAAGCGTATTTTCGTCCGCCGCCAGTGAATGATACCGTGCCACCGGGGCTGTCTCCGGGCATCCGGCAAACAGCGGGCAGTCCTTCTCAAATCTCACCTCCGACTGTTTTCCATGCATCAGCCTTTTTGCATAGGTGATTGTCGCCCCATAAGCCATACAGATCGCCTGATGTCCAAGGCAGACTCCAAGGGTCGGTATCTCCTTTCCCAAGATCCTGGCTGCCTCCAGTATGATGCCGGCATGTTCCGGTCTTCCCGGTCCCGGCGACAGGATGATGCGGTCCGGCTTTAGCTTACGGATCTCATCGATGGTCATTTCATCATTCCGGATCACCCGGATATCCGGATCGATCTCCCCGATCAGCTGATACAGGTTATAAGAAAAGCTGTCATAGTTATCAATCAACAGGATCATACATTTACCTCCTTCGCCAGCTCCAATGCCCTGACTACTGCCTTGGCTTTATTGATACACTCCTCATACTCCTTCTCCGGCGCCGAATCCGCCACGATACCCGCGCCGCTTCGGATAAACACTCTGCCGTTTTTCTTATACGCAATACGGATAGCAATACAGGTATCCATATTTCCCGTAAAATCGATATAGCCAATCGCCCCGCCGTAAATTCCCCGCTTATTATTCTCCAGTTCTCCGATCAGCTGGCAGGCGCGGATCTTCGGCGCGCCGGAAAGCGTTCCTGCCGGAAGGACTGCGCCGATGGCGTCCAACGCATCATATCCTTCCCTGATCTCGCCCCGGACCGTGGAACCGATATGCATTACATGGGAATACCGCTCAATGCTGTGCAGCTTTTCCACCTGCACGCTGCAAAATCTGCTGACCCTGCCAAGATCATTCCTTCCCAGATCAACTAACATATTGTGCTCCGCAAGCTCCTTCTCGTCCGCAAGCAGCTCCTTCTCCAGCGCTTTATCCTCCGCTTCATTTTTTCCTCTGGGTCTGGTACCGGCAAGGGGGAACGTATGCAGAACGCCGTCTTCCAGTTTGACCAGCGTCTCAGGCGACGCGCCTGCCACCTCCACATCCGTTCCGGAAAAATAAAACATATACGGAGAAGGATTCACCGTCCGGAGTATACGGTAGGTATTCAGCAGGCTTCCCTCAAAGGGTGCGCTTAACCGGTTAGATAACACGATCTGAAAGATATCCCCCTCATGGATATAACGCTTTGCCTTCTCCACCATAGCACAATAGGTCTTTCTGTCAAACAGGGGCTTCACCTCATCCAGAAGATGTCCGCCTGCTTCCTCCTTCTTTTCCCCATTCTGCAGAAGTTCGCAAAGCTGTTTTAACTCCATCACCGCCTTGTTGTAGCCGGTCTCCGGATCCTCCAGCGGCATATTCACAATCAGGATGATCTTCTGACGGATATGATCAAATGCAATGACCTTGTCAAACAGCATCAGATCCAGATCCTTAAACGCCTCTTCATCCTGCACCTCCACTGCTGCCGCAGGTTCCTGATAACGGATGTAATCATAAGCAAAATATCCCACCAGTCCGCCGGTAAAAGACGGAAGATAATCAAACCGGGGACTCTTATAATCCGCAAGCAGATCCCGTAATACCTGTGCCGGATCGTCTGTCTTCAGACGGATGCTCCCTGCTGTCATCTCCCCGCCGGTACAGGTAATCTCCATCTTGGGATCGTAACCTAAGAAGGTATAACGTCCCCATTTTTCCTGCTCCGCCACTGACTCTAACATATAACAATGTGACGATACGTTCTTTAAAATCTTCATCGCCTCAATCGTCGTACAGATATCCGACAAAATCTCACAGCTGACCGGCAGAACCTTATATTCACCTGTTGCAGCGATCCTTTTCACCTCTTCCAATTCCGGTTTAATGTCCATAACAGTCTCCTTCCTTACTTACAACTTTTCATTGCGCAATCCCCTGTAATAAAATAAAAACGCCCCTTACAGAATAGAATACTCTGTCAGGGACGAAAATATCAAACTTTCGCGGTGCCACCTTGATTCACGGCATTTGCTATGCCATGCACTCTGCAGGATACGTAATATGCTTAACGACCTTAGTGTGAAAAATAAATTTTTCACACGCAAATTTGTGCCTGCGGCCCAAATTCGCAGGTTACGGAAAGGCATGGTTATTACTATGCTTTGTAGCATAAATATACTTGACAGCATATATGATATCCCCGGCAGTTAACGTATGCCTCACGTTGCAGAATACTTTGCATTTTATTGCATTTGACTGCACCCTCAGCGGTCCATTTGACAACTTGTTTCTCATCCGGTTCTCAGCATCCCGGACTCTCTGTACAGGCATCATTGCCGTTATCTCCGCTTCACAGGTTTTTATATTAAATTGTTTATATGCTACCACAGTTCTTAATGTCTGTCAAGTCCCGCGGCATGGGTCATTTCCCTCTTGTAAAATATCTTCATTTTCATCCTCTCGCCACTTTCGCCGGATACCACTTTTGAAACCATCCGGTGAAAACTCCCATCACAATGGGTAGTATTGAATTCACTGCCCCCGTCAGGAATCCGATGTCCGTTCCCATAATTGCATAAGTCCAAATAGGCGTCACCAAATACAGAATCCCCCACATCAAAGTCAGAATCCGGTTGGTCTTCATAAACAAAGGATTTTCCAGAGCCTTTTCCCCGTCATAACCATTCATGGAATAGTGCGCGGAAAGTGGTATTTCTGTAAAGCAGGATGCCGTCCACATGATCCCGAAAGCGAGATAAGACAGAGGAATGACAATGCGCCCCTGCACTCCCGACAGTATTGCTATGGAACATCCTGCCGCCACGACTCCGGTCAGGAAATCATAGATTGTCTTTTTATGACGGTAAAAAAGAAGCTGCACCAATACACAGGCACTGATACACGCCAGCCCGCCCCAATAGCTGTCTATTGGAGCTGCCACCCAGAATACAATCCACGGAATCAGCAAAACATTCATATTCGTTTCCTTATCAGGTACATGGAGCCCCGGCTTTTTTCTACCCTTTGCCTCACTTCCTCCGGTAACACCCGCACCGCCAAAATATTTGTCCCACTTTAACATGAGGTCAAAATCACCTTTCACTTTATAAAGCTGTTTCATCAATGCTTCATCCCCACGGATTTTCCCTGCCGCAATGGAACGCCAGACGGTAATCGGCGTTTCGATCCTTGTTGTGAAAGTTTTAAAACCATCTGTCAGAACTTCACTGCCTTCCTTTCCTATGACAACCTGATAACACTCATCGATATCCGTATAATACATTTCCAACACCTGCTCCCTGCCTGCATAGCTGCTCTTCCGATATAAAGATGCCATCTGTCTGGTAAAGACAAGCGCGTCCGACGCTTTCTCCCCGCTTTCTTTATCAATACTCCAACTGGCGTCCGCCATGCGTTCATACACCTCTTTCGGATATAATAACTGATTTAACTCCTGAAAAGTTTCCTCCGAAATGCCGCCCTGCACGTACTCTTTGCCGGCTTCCTTTACGCATTCCAGATATTCCCCCGTCCTGTCAGAAAGCTCCGGCACACGGAATAATTCCCCCTGTCCGCAGAAAATAGCCGTATACTGTCCCTTACCGCACATATGGTCAAACAGGCTGCACACGCCGTCATAATTTCCCTCCGCCGTATAAAAACCGCACGTGGAGATCACCACAGTTTTCTTGCCGCTCATGTCATATCGCGACGGATGAGTTCCGTTACCCATTCCATCCTCCCGCTCAATCATAAAGGGAAGCGCCATAGGGAGCTGACGGTCAATCAGTGTTTTCAGTCCCCCCGGCACTGTATAATAATAAAGTGGAAAACTCCATATCGTAACATCCGCCCACAAAAGTTTTTCAATCACCTGCCGCATATCATCCTGTATACAGCAAGTTCCCGGCGTTTTCTCCCAACAATGAAAACACCCGAGACAGGACTTGATCTCCATCCGGTTCACCTGAATTTCTTCCGTCTGTACTTTGTCCCCCGTACTTTCCGTTTCCAACCTCATCCCTTCCAAAAAGGCAGATGCCAGTTTGTAGGTATTACTTTTCTTACCTTTGGGGCTGCCGTTGATCAATAAAATTTTCATTCGCCCGTCTCCTCCAATCTTCTGACGCAGTCTTTCGCCCAATCGATACACATCTGCAAGTTTCTTCCGCCATAATCCACCGTCATCTGCCAGAAAAGCGCTTTTTCTTTCTCATCTAAATACGCACTGTAAGCTTCGATGTATCGGGGTACAAGCGCAAGGCCTTCCAGGAGCTTTTCATATTCTTCTATCAGGCGTTTGAAATAGCGGATATTTTCCTCCCTGCTCCGTTCACCCATGAAAAATACTTTCATCAGTAACGGATTTCTGAAAGCCATCATAGCTTCATCTTTCGCCAGCCACAAGAGAAGCTCTGTCTTTCCCTCCGGCGTAATGGAAAAGACATTTTTATCCGGCTTTCCCTGCTGGGAAACCACAGTCTTTTCAACCCATCCCTTTTGTTCCAATCCCTGTAATTCCCGGTAAATCTGGCTCGTTTGGGCATTCCAGAAAAAATTTAGGGAATCCCTGAATACTTCCATGATTTCATAACCTGTCAAGTCATAATAGTTTAATAATCCTAAAATACCGTGCTTTAACATACTAATCCCCCATGCCTTTTCCTATTTTAGGTTCTGTATTGATTTCTTTATTATATTCCACTTGTGGAATATATACAAGAGAAAATGCACAAAAAAAATGGCTGCCATGGAAAGTTTTTCTACATAGGGTATTTCCGCAACCATTTAGATATCCAGACTATTCTCATTTAACAGAAAGTCATAGATACTCATTGTTAAAATTCCATCATCATCATGCCATGGCTTGATGACATCCTTCACGATAATAATCTTCTTAAATGAATCATGGACATTAATAAGTGATGCTTTTTCCTGCGCTCTCTTTTCATCGTCGGGAAGACTAAAAGCTGACTGGATATAGAAACGTTTACTTCCCGTATTTGCTACGAAATCAATTTCAAGCTGCTTCTTTTCCTGCACGCCCTCTTCTGTTCTGTTTCGTTTTATTACTACACCCACGTCTACCCGGCAGCCGCGAACACGTAACTCATTATAAATAATATTTTCCATAAGATGTGTTTCTTCTATCTGCCTAAATCCAAGTCTGGCATTTCTAAGTCCCACATCTTCAAAATAATATTTTAAAGGTGTACCAATATACTTCCTGCCTTTTACATCAAATCTGTTTGCTTCACTTACAATAAAAGCATCCTTAAGATATTCAATATACGCTCTGATTGTATTAAGGCTGATATCGGACCCTATAACGCTTTTAAATGTTGCTTCTATTTTGGAAGCATTTGTCAGTGAGCCAATGCCGGATGCCAGAATATTGATCAGATCATTTATCTCCTGCACTTTTTCTATATGGTTGCGTTCAATAATATCCTTGATATATGTCTCTTCAAATAATTTTGTGAGATATTCCATTCTCTGTTCATCAGTATTCATTGTGACGGTCAATGGAAGTCCTCCGTAATTTACATACGAACTCCATCCATCATACTTATCACCTTTGAATACTTCCATATATTCTCTAAAGCTGACAGGATACACATGGATTTCATCACCACGCCCTCTGAACTCCGTAATAATATCCTTTGATAAAAATTTCGAATTACTTCCTGTTACATAAATGTCTGCATTTTTTATATGAAGAAGTGAATTAAGCACTCCTTCAAATTCCTCCAACAACTGCACTTCATCCAGGAAAATATAATAGTCACCGTCATCAGTAATCTTTCCTTTTATATAATCAAGAATGACACAGGGATCTCTGTATTTCTTATTCTCCAACATATCCAGTTCAATTGCTATCATATGGTCTTCTGCAACGCCTTCTGATTTCAGGTAGTTTTTAAATATGGTAAACAGAAGATATGATTTTCCTGAACGTCTTATTCCGGTGATCACTTTTATCATTCCGTTATGCATGCGATTTATTATTTTCTTCAGGTATAGATCTCTTTTTATTTCCATATCGCACCCCTCATTGACGTTTTAGGGATATTGTGCCCCTTTTTTTCAATATTATATCCTCTAATTAAAAAATTATCAACTTCCACTTTTATAAATTTTCTTTCCACAAAAAAATTATATCAGTTCATTACATCCACAAAATTCACCAGTGGAAATGCATAAATTTTTTGGTGTTTATTTTCAGGCACAAGCAAAAGCAGTCTATGATCTTTACTGCGTACCATGACATTTGCCCATATGATTCTTCTTCGGCTTTTTCCTTCATATTCATAAAACACCCATTTATGGCCATACTTGCCGCTCAATAGCCATGGCGAAAGTTTTATATCACTGGCTTTTACAATGTAGTATTTGGTTTCCGCTTTTTCTAATTCCAAACACTCAACCAGCACACGAACCACAATCAGAAAATCATCAAGCCGAACGAGAAATGTGAATAATGTCCAATATCCAACTATAAATATATTTAAGTCTGTAGGCATAACGCCCAAAAGGAACACTAATAACAACATTATGGAAATCCCAACACTTAATGATATTAACAACATTGTAAAAAAAATTTCCATTGCAGATTTCCGCAATCTTTTTAATATAATTTTCTTTTTTTCATCTTCTAAAATCATACTCTAAGTCTTTCGTTCCTTATTTTGTTTCCCGTGTTTTATTCTCCGGATTTTATCATAAACGGTCATGAATGCCAGAAACAATATACCTGTCCTCCATGCCACGCAGGAATACCTTACTATCAAAGCGGCTGTACTGTTTGAAAACGAAAAGAGTTGCTCATATTTTAGTTTACATAACATCTCGACGAGAAAACCACTTATCAAGTCTCTCCCTGGAAAGCAGCGAATTGATCACCAGCGCCAGAAAAACCCCGACCCCCGTATCAACCGCGCGCCAGACGGCATAATCCAAATGCCGTGCCGGTGTATCAAATAAAATAACGCAGAGTACCACACCACCCGCCTGAACCCCGCCGGGCCAATGGCAAAGCACGCTGACGGCAACCAATACGATAATTCCGATAAATACAAGGGGCAGCCGGATCCAGTCATTTCCTTCCGGGAAGATCAGAAACTCGATCCAGTACAGACCGATTCCGATCATACCTCCTATGATCGTCCCGAAAAAACGGTTGCCTGCGCTTTTTCTGGAGGTCTCCATATCCGTCCCCATACCGACGATCGCCCCGATACAGGCAAAAGTCGGATTATGATCCGGAATAAAGATATAGATCAAAGCAGCAAGCGCCGCCGCTAAAGCCGTCTTGATACTGCGAAGTCCCAGTCCGGGAATCGGCGCCCGTACCGGTCGATGCCGCTGTTTCTGCGGTGTCTGTTCCTCTTTTTCCATAGATTCCATTTTCTGATTCCTGTTTGACAGTTATTTTTTACGCTTCTTACTCTGGACTTTCCTGACCGGAGCTTTCGCTGCGACCTTCTCCGCTGCTTTCTCTGCCGGGATGTCCTCTTCCACGGCTTTTTGCGCATCCTGCATCATCAGGAACAGCAGATACTCATTGACGTTCATTCTCTTTCTTCTGGCGTTTTTATTTAGTACAGCTATGACTTCTCTATTGACAAGCCCATCCTTATCACTGCGGAGGATCATCTCAACACGTATTCTATTATCATATTCCACAAAACCGGCGCTGATCACACCGGTGGGGATCGCAACGACGCACACCCCCAGAAGCGCGATCAAGATCGCCATGATCTGTCCGCCGATCGTAATCGGATAGATGTCGCCGTATCCAACGGTCAGAATCGTGGACATCGCCCACCAGATTCCGGAAAATGCATTTTCATAAATATCCGGCTGCGCCTCATGCTCAAATCCATACATACATAATGACGCCGCCAGCATCAGCATCAGGATCATGGAGATGGAGGAAAGCAGCTGCTTCTTCTTATCCATCAGGACTTCCGCAACCACATTGTAGGTATCCGAGTTCGTATTGAGCTGGAACAGCCTCAGAATCCTTGTAACACGTATGATCCGCAGCGCGATCATACCATTGGAATACAGCGGTCCGAAATAGGAAACGATGGTCAACAGCTCCACAAGTCCATAAAAGGAAAAGATAAAACGGAGCGCTGCCTGCGGTTTGTTCAGATCGGGATAAAGCAGATCACTGGTCCATATCCGCAGCGCATACTCTATGATAAAGACGATAATAGTAAAGAACTCAATCGTTTTCATCACATCCGCGTACTTACTCAGTTCGGCAAACGTCAGCATAAACGTGACGCTGATACTTAGCAGGATCATAAAGGCAATAAAATAATCAAAGGCTCTGCTCCAAAAATCCACCCTTGTTCCGATCTGAATGATCTCAAATATTCTTTTTTTAGTTTTTCTTACCGTTCCCTTTGATTTCATGTTCCGTAATCCTTCATTTTTGACTTTGTAACAGCGCTACAATCCAAATCATGGCAAAATCAGCCATACCGGTACTTATAAACACTTCATTATAAGAAGCAAAACTGCGCCTGCCGTTCCGTAGTAGAATCACTTCCCACAAATACGGTAAAGCTTCCCGGCTCCACCGTATGATTCATATTAATATCATGGAAACGCAGCATTTCCTCTGTCACCGTAAAGCAGACTTCCCTTTCTTCACCGGGTTCTAACCATACCTTCGAAAATCCCTTTAATTCCCTGACCGGACGGA
>DLOP01000101.1:14174-14330 GCA_002478505.1 Lachnospiraceae bacterium UBA7481 | reverse complement strand
TGTATGTAATGCGATACTGCCGTTGTTTTCCTGCTGCGCATCAGATACGCTGCCAGAGGTTTTCCCTGAAGCGTTTTCTTCAGATATATTTCCATCGTTTGCATTGTCCGGCTCTACACGAAGCCGGATATCCCCATACGCAAAAGTCGTATAGGA
>DLOP01000101.1:13795-14084 GCA_002478505.1 Lachnospiraceae bacterium UBA7481 | reverse complement strand
AGAAAACCGGTACCTGCCCCACACTGTATGGGAAGCTCATAGGAAGTCTGCCGCTTGGCGATACATCTCCGTACAGCGTTGCAGCAATGGCATTGCCGCCTTCCGTTCCCGGCATCCACGCAAGCATGACNNCATACGCAAAAGTCGTATAGGAAAGTCCATAACCAAACGGGTACAGCGGCGCATTGGGCGCATCGATATATCTGGACTGGAACCGGTTATCCGGCATGGATGGCTCCATGTGTCTGCCTGTATGAAATTCCGCATAGAAAACCGGTACCTGCCCCAC
>DLOP01000101.1:8985-13691 GCA_002478505.1 Lachnospiraceae bacterium UBA7481 | reverse complement strand
AACTTCCCTGAGATCCAGAGGTCTTCCATGAAACAGTACCACAATGATATTGTCATTCACCGCAACAATCTTTCTAAGAAGCTCCATCTGCAGTCCGGGCAGCGTGATCTCGGCGCGGCTGCCGCCCTCGCCTGACTGCGTCGTATGCTCTCCCAGACAAAGCACTACTTTATCCGCCTGTTTTGCATGTTCCAACGCCTGCCGCAGCATTTCCTCTGCAGAAACTTCCTGACCGGCGGCTCTATTCTTCTCCTTCGGGTCAAATCCCGGAACAAACTCCTCTTCCGTCAAGATCTCACAACCCTGAGAAAATGTCACCTGTCCTGCTTCCACGGCATGTTTCACTCTCTCTGACACGCCCTCCTTAACGCTGACCGCATCCTTCGCTTCCCCGAAGATGGACCAGAATCCCAGGATTTTTTTCTCATCCACATAGGGACCGATAAACGCAACCCGTTCTGTCTCCTTTAACGGAAGCATATGATCATTTTCCAGCAGGACAAATGTTTCTTCCGCTGCTTCTCTGGATTTACGGCGGTGTTCTTCACAGAGGATCCATTTCTTTTCCTGTTCTGCATCGGCATCCTTATAGGGATTTTCAAATAACCCCAATTGATTCTTCAATTCCAGAACGCGCAGCACTGCCTCATCCAAAAGAGCCTCCGATACTTCGCCTGCCTCGATCGCCTCTTTCAAATATGCGCAGTAACAGTTCGTCATCATATCAATATCCGTTCCCGCTTTTAAGGCCAACACTGCGGCTTCCTTTTTATCCACCGCCAGATCATGCTTGGCAATCTCCTCAATCGCTGCCCAGTCCGAGATCAGCACGCCCTGAAATCCCATCTCTTCACGGAGTACCTTACGCATCAGCCATTGATTGGCCGTCGAAGGAATCCTGTTCAAGGTGTTAAATGACGTCATGACCAGCAGCGCACCCGCTTTAATGGCTGCTTCATATGCCGGAAGATAATCGTCTCGAAGGGTCCGCTCCGACAGTTCCACATTATTATAATCACGTCCCGCGGTTGGCGCCCCATATGCCGCAAAATGCTTAACACACGCCGCAATCTTTCCCTCCGCCTTTGGGTCGTCTCCCTGATATCCCTCTACCAGCGCCTTCGCATAGACGCTGTTCAGATACACATCCTCACCATTGGATTCCAAGACACGCCCCCATCTTGCATCCCGCACAAGATCCACCATCGGTGAAAATGTCACTTGAATGCCTGCTGCAGACGCCTCTCTTGCCGCTACCTCCGCGCCTGTTCTGGCCACCTCTTCATTAAATGCCGCTCCCTGAGCCAGGGGGATCGGGAAAATGGTCTTGTATCCATTGATAACATCCGCCATAAACAACAGAGGAATATGATGGGGATGCTTTTCCATATGATTTTTCTGGATACGTTTTACCGAATCCGCCCCTACCGCGCCTAATACGCTTCCCAGTTCCTGTATTGACCTCTCGGAAAATCCCCGCTCCGCAGCCGGTCCCGTCGCCACAGTACCGTCCTCAAAAAAACTGCCGTGCAGCTGCAAAAGCTGGTTGAGCTTCTCCTCCAAAGTCATTTCTTTTAATAATGCTTCCAATTTTTCCCGTTCCATACTAATCCTCCATACCTTTCCAATTTTATTTTATCATATCTACCGTCAAAAGCATTCAGAAAATGAATGACGGAGCAATCGATCAATATCCGCAGTATAATCCTTCTCTATAAAATAATAAGGGAGACTGTATTTTTTACTCATTTCAAGATTGTATTGATTCTCTTTCAGCAGCCACTCCATCGTACAATCAGAGTCATCAAGCCTCTGCTCGATCTCACTTGCATAAAATTGTATGTCGGAAAAATGCTCCCTGATATACTGCTCTGTCATGATCAGACAGATATACGTGATCTCTTTCAGATATTCTTCCTCAAAATCCTTCTTCCAGTCAAAGGGAATATAACACCCCTCCAGAATGAGATGCTGATGGTTTTCAATAGCGGTCTTTATCATCTCCCTGACAATGGGCCAGAGATATGAAACCAGTTCATCATCATCCTCAGGCGTTAAATTCGTCTGACCACTTCTGATCAATCCCATCTTTATGTGGTCAATAGATACATACGGGAACTGATATCGTTCCAATAACCTCTGCGCCAGAACCGTCTTCCCCGTATGTGAGGCCCCTGTAATTAAAATAATCATTGTCATCCTCCCATCTATGAAATGCGGTTCAAGATTCCGTCCACACCGATCCCCTGATGTGTTACATACATCCGGCAGATCTGTGATGCCAGTTCTTCAGAAATATGCACCTTCTGCGCAATTTTCTCCACCGGCGTTCCCTTATCCACCTCCTTCATCACCATTTTGATCAATGCAGCCTTATCCTGTTCTGTCCCCTGCAGGGAGACGGCGTTTTCCCCTGTCACAATATCCTTCCTTATGATATGCCAGCTTCCGTCCTCCTCCACCTCGATCACAGCCATTGTGATCGGCTGAGTAAACCGCCGCTTTCCGCAGCTGCCGGGATTTAACCATACCTGTCCGTCTACTTCCTTTTCCTCATATTTATGGGAATGACCATAGATAAACAAATCTGCGTCATTTGGCTCCGCCATCTTTTTATTATGGATCATGTAAATACGGATTCCATATAATTCGATCTCCCGTGTCACAGGAAGTTCCTCCGCCCACTCCTTATCCGCATTGCCGCGCACCACATAACATGGCGCGATACTTTCTAATTGCTTTATCACCTTATCCCGGTCAATATCTCCCGCGTGCAGGATGACGTCGCAGTCTTTTAAAATTTCCGTTACTTCTTCCCGAAGCAGCCCGTGGGTATCGGAAAGGACTCCTATTTTATGCATAAGTAACCGCCTTCCTATACTTCTTACCTTATCAATTATATTAATCCATTTATGAGAAAAAATAAAGGGGAAATATGGATAATGTTAATGGCAAAATAAGACATATTTATTGACATTGTTTATATAATTATGGTACTATATCAGCAAAGGTGGTGATATTATGCTAAAAAAATATTTACTGGAAAACTACGGATACAATGAGCCTATT
Source organism: Lachnospiraceae bacterium UBA7481 (assembly GCA_002478505.1). GTDB lineage: Bacteria > Bacillota > Clostridia > Lachnospirales > Lachnospiraceae > NK4A136. Next base: position 10,622 of record DLOP01000101.1, on the reverse strand, counting down.
TTTTTAAGTGAACTATGTATAGAAGGAGTAAGCACAAATGCAATTCGGCAGTCAGTAAAACGGCTGGTAACAAGCGGATTTCTTAAAAGGTACGATACCGGAATTTACTACATTCCTAAAACAAATTCTTTACTCGGAACAAGTTATCTGGATCCATACATTGTTATTATGAGAAAGTTTATACAAAACAGATCCGAAACATACGGGTATATCACCGGTATTTCTTTTGCTAACCAGCTAGGTCTTACAACACAAATGCCTGCTGTCATTGAAATCGTTACAAACCGGGAATCCACGGCGGGTCGAACTATAAGTATCGGCAGCCAATCAGTCAGGATAAAGAAATCCCCTGTTGAAATAACTGATGAAAATGCCGCTTTATTACAATTACTGGATGGAATCGGTCAGGCAGAAAAATACACTGAATTATCTCTTGATGATACCATTAAAACATTGATATGCTATATCCGCAAAAAAGGGTTTTCAAAGAAGGAATTATCCGATGTATCCTGTGTACTAACTGGCGCTACCGCCAAAAAATTGATTGAATGGGGGATGATCTATGAATTTGCATCTTAATCCAAAAGCATTTAATGAATTAATTATAGGAGCTGCTAATCAGCTTGCCATACCTGCTCCTATTATTGAAAAAGACTATTTTGTGACACTCTCTTTAAGACAATTAGCACAAAAAATTCCAAATATGGTATTTAAAGGAGGCACCTCATTAACCAAATGCTATCAACTTCTTGATCGTTTTTCAGAAGATATAGACATCTCCTATACTGCGGAATCAGGGACTCCCGGCGATGCCCGAAAACGTCAGTTGAAAAAAGCTGTCACTTCTACAATGGATGATCTGGGATTTCCAATAACAAATTTAGATGCAACCAGAAGCAGACGGCATTACAATTGCTATAGAGCATCATATCCTTCGATGTATGAACAGAGCAATTACCTTAAGCCGGAACTTGTAGTAGAAACTTACGTTGCATTGCTTCCTTTCCCAACTACCACCCGTAATGTTGATAATTACCTGTACCGTTTCTTAAATAAAATAAGCAGACTGGATCTTGCGGAAGAATACGATCTGAATCCTTTTCCAATTACGACCCAGACAATCGAACGCACATTGATTGATAAAATATTTGCATTATGCGATTATTATCTCACCGATAACATAGAAAGTCATTCAAGACATATTTATGATATCTATAAAATAGTTGAATCTATTGGTATAACAGATACGATTTCCTCTCTGATTCCAAAAGTCCGATCTGATCGTTCAAAATTACCAATATGTCCTTCTGCCGCCGACAATATAAATATATCATTTTTACTTTCTGAAATTATAGAAAAAGAAGTCTACAAGAATGATTATAATAATATTACAATAAACCTCTTATTCGTTCTTACTGATTATGAGACTGTAATCCATGGACTTGAAAAAATCATAAAATGCGGTATATTCTAATACACCAACGCCTCGTCAATGGCATATATAATCTCTCCTCGCACATTATCTTTATTAGGATTCGGGTGTCAAAAGGAACCTTTGAAAAAATGATATGACAAGCTGCACAAACAATAATCTGTGCATATGCATTGGAAGGAAATTAGAAATTCTTAACATTCCT
>DLOP01000101.1:0-8974 GCA_002478505.1 Lachnospiraceae bacterium UBA7481 | reverse complement strand
GATGTTCCGAAAAGGGGCAACCACGCCATGGATGGCGAATTTGCCCCGTTTGCGTCCGTCTTCTACAACTTAAATTAGGAATGTTTAGAATTTCTTATTTTCGTACAACAGCATATGCACAGATTATGATTTGTGCAGTTTGCCACCTCAAAATTTATAGGGTACCTTTTGACACCTGAATCTTATTAGGTAATTGCGAAAATCAATTTTTGCATATTTTCGTTGTAAAAAATAAAATGCAAATCCCCGCATCTCCACTTAGGAAATACGGGGATCATTATCTTTTATTTATCTAAGACTATCTTATGCCTTAGCCGCCATTGCCTCTTTGATCTGTGCTGTCAGCTGCGGAAGGATCTTATTCAGATCTCCTACTACGCCATAATCAGCTACATCAAAGATCGGAGCGGATTCATCCTTGTTGATTGCAATGATGATATCGGATTCTTCCATACCTGCAAGGTGCTGGATTGCTCCGGAGATACCGATCGCAAAATATACATTCGGACGAACCGTCTTACCGGTCTGTCCAACCTGAAGATCCTTCGGCTTCCAGCCTGCATCTACAACAGCACGGGAACAGCTTACGGTTCCGCCGATGGCCTCTGCAAGATCCTCAAGAAGTTTGAAATTCTCAGGGCTTCCTACGCCACGGCCGCCGGACACAAGGATCTTAGCATCCATGATATCTTCTACGTCTGATACTGCCTTAACGATCTCCATGATCTCAACATATTTATGATCCGGTGTAAATCCGGGATTGTAATCAATCACCTCTGCCTTTCTGCCGGCTTCCTTCGGTGCCTTCTGCATAACGCCGGGACGAACGGTAGCCATCTGCGGGCGGAAATCCGGACATGCAATCGTAGCGATGGTATTACCGCCGAATGCAGGACGTGTCATCAACAGCTGGTTATGAAGCTGCTCTTTGCCGGGAATCGGATTGATCGGGAAATCACCGATATCAAGCTGTGTACAGTCTGCTGTCAGACCTGTGTGAATCCTTGCGGACACACGGGGTCCAAGGTCACGACCGATGGCTGTAGCGCCGATCAGGAAGATCTCCGGCTTATACTCGTTGATCACGGATGCCACTGCATGCGCATAGGGCTCAGTTCTGTAATCCTTCAGTTCCGGATCATCCACAACGATAACCTTATCTGCACCATACTCGCCAAGTTCATCCGCCAGTCCCTTCACGCCGGAACCAACCAAAACTGCCGTTACCTCTGTTCCAAGATCTTTGGCAAGGTCTTTTCCTTTGCCAACCAACTCTAATGCAATTCCGCTGAGTACATTGTCTACCTGCTGTGCAAAGACAAATACTCCTTTATAATCTTGAATATTCATGTTATTAACCATTCCTTTCTCTCAATCTGCAGATGTTTATATTAGATGACATGCTTTTCTTTTAATTTACCAACAATGTAATCTACGGACTCAGTCACATCCAGATTCACCTTCTCACCAGCTCCCTTTCTTACCTTATCGGAAGCCTTTGCGATCTGTGTGGGTGAACCTTTCAGACCAAGGTTGGAATCCTCCACATCTTTCAGGTCTGCTCTTCCCCATACGGTAATGTCTGCATCATAAGCATCAAAGATTCCGCCCGGCGTCATATAACGCGGCTCATTTAACTCAGCCAGTGCAGTCACCAGACAAGGCATCTTAGCCTTTAATACATGGTATCTGTCATCATACTGACGCTCAACGATCACGCTGTCGCCGTCAATCTTGATATCCTGTGCATAAGAGATAACAGGAATGTTCAGATGCTCGGAGATCTGAGGTCCTACCTGTGCGGTATCGCCGTCAATTGCCTGACGTCCTGTGATGATCAGGTCATACTCTAAGTTACGGAGCGCTCCGGCAAGTGTCTGGGAAGTCGCCCATGTATCAGCGCCGCCAAGCACCCTGTCTGTCACAAGGATGCCCTTGTCTGCGCCCATTGCCATTGCTTCACGAAGAACTTCCTCAGCCTTAGGAAGCCCCATGGTTACAACTGTTACTTCCGCGCCATACTGATCTTTTAATCTAAGAGCTGCCTCTAAGCCTGCTTTGTCATCCGGATTCATGATCGCAAGCATTGCGCCACGATCCAGCGTACCATCAGGATTGAATTTCACGCCACCCTTTGTATCGGGTACCTGTTTTACACAAACAACAATTTTCATTGTATTTTCTCCTTACTTTTTAATATTTTCGAGAATTATTTTTCACGTTTTATTTACTTCAAAAGCGCCGCGGAAATAACCATTCTCTGAACTTCGCTGGTTCCTTCATAGATCTCCGTGATCTTAGCGTCACGCATCATACGCTCTACATCGTACTCTCTTGTGTAACCGTAGCCGCCGTGAAGCTGTACAGCCTTTGTGGTAACTTCCATTGCCATCTCTGCCGCGTAAAGTTTCGCCATAGCTGCTTCCACACCGTAAGCCGTCTTATGATCCTGTGTGTACTGATCCTTGGTCATAGCAGCCTTATATACCAGCAGCTGTGCAGCCTGTGCTTTTGTAGCCATATCAGCAAGCTGGAACTGTGTATTCTGCTGCTGTGCGATGGTTCTGCCAAACTGCTTTCTTTCCTTGGTGTACGCAATGGTTCTCTCCAATGCGCCCTCGCCGATACCAAGAGCCTGTGCAGCGATACCGATACGTCCGCCGTCCAAGGTATGCATTGCGATACCAAAGCCCTTACCCTGCTGTCCCAACATATTATCCTTCGGGATACGGCAGTCGGTAAAGATCAACTCATATGTGGAAGAACCACGGATACCCATCTTCTTCTCCTTTGTGCCAAAGGTGAAGCCCGGCGTACCTTTCTCCACGATAAAGGCAGAGATCTCCTTGATCTGTTTGCCTCTTTTCTCTACCACACCAGTAACAGCAAAGATAACATATACGTCAGCTTCCTTACCGTTGGTAATGAAGATCTTAGATCCGTTGATCACCCACTCGTCGCCATCCAAAACAGCCTTTGTCTGCTGTCCCTGAGCATCCGTACCGGCGCCCGGCTCTGTCAGACCAAAAGCTCCGATCTTGCGTCCGCTTGCAAGATCCGGCAGGTATTTCTGCTTCTGCTCATCCGTACCATATGTAAGGATCGGATCGCAGCAAAGGGAAGTATGCGCGGATACGATAACGCCTGTGGTACCACAGACTTTGGAAAGCTCCTCTACGCACATTGCATAGGTCAGGACATCACAGCCCTGTCCGCCGTATTCCTTGGGAATAGGGATACCCATGAAACCTGCTTTCGCCATCTTCTCCACAGTCCCTCTCGGGAATTCTTCCGTCTCATCTACTTCCTGTGCCAAGGGTTTAACTTCTTTCTCAGCAAATTCCCTGAACAGCGTTCTCGCCATTTCATGCTTTTTGCTTAATGTAAAATCCATGATTTTTATTCCTCCATTTTTATACATTTCACTGTCTCATACAGCAATGATCTCAAGCTGTATTAATAACCGGAACATATTCCGCTTCCGTTTTAAATCCGTACACTGCTTATTAAAATAATCATTGATTATTTTGAATAATCAAAGAATCCGGCACCCGTCTTCTTACCAAGCTTGCCGTCAGCAACCATCTTCTTAAGAAGCGGTTGCGGAGCATACTTCTCGTCTTTGGTCTCATTGTAGAGAACTTCCATGATCGCAAGACAGATATCCAGACCGATCAGATCACCCAAGTGAAGAGGCCCCATCGGATGGGATGCGCCAAGCTGCATAGCTACATCAATATCTTCTGCGGAAGCTGTTCCCGCATCAAGAACGCCGACTGCTTCATTGATCATCGGAATCAAAATCCTGTTTACTACAAAGCCCGGAGCTTCCTTTACTTCAACAGGCGTCTTGCCGATCTCAACAGCGATGGCTTTGATCTTATCTACCATTTCCTGCGGTGTATTCTCAGCCTTGATGACCTCAACCAGCTTCATCCTGTCAGCAGGATTGAAGAAGTGCATACCGATCATCGGTCTGTCAAGTCCTTCGCCGATCTTAGTGATGGAAAGGGATGATGTATTAGAAGCAAACATACAATCTTTCTTCACGATACCCATCAACTCTTTAAAAATGCTCTGCTTGATCTCAAGCTTCTCCAGCGCAACCTCAATGATCAGATCGCAGTCTGCGCAGATGTTATTCAGACCTGTTGTAACTCTGCCCATGATCGCATCAGCCTGCGCCTGTGTGATCTTCTCCTTGCCTACTAAGAAATTCATGTTCTTCTGGATCTTAGCTTTGCCGCCTTCTGCGTATTCTTCTTTGATATCGCAAAGACATACTTCATATCCCTCTGTCATTGCAAATGCCTGTGCAATACCGGAACCCATGGTTCCTGCGCCAATAACGCCTACCTTCATTCTGATTTCCTCCTTCATGATATGCTTATTTTAGGGTGCGAAACAAACCTTTCGCAAAGCTTTAACAATTTTTAAACGGCTCTTTCACTTTCTCTTTATTCTTATCTAAGAAAAACGCCATGCCGTATCTCTGATCTTCCGTCTCGAAACAGTCGCCGAAAAGCTTCTCTTCGATCACGATCGCCTGATCAATGTCTACCTGAAGTCCGTCATTGATCGCCTTCTTGCAGTTACGTACAGCGATCGGCGCATTTTTCGCAATGCCTGCCGCCATCTTCTCTGCTGCCGGAATCAGTTCCTCCTGTGGATATACTGCATTCACAAGACCGATACGATACGCTTCATCCGCCTTGATATTACGTGCCGTATAGATCATCTGCTTTGCCATGCCGGGACTTACTAATCTTGCAAGTCTCTGCGTGCCGCCGAATCCCGGCGTAATGCCAAGTCCAACCTCTGGCTGTCCAAATACGGCGTTCTCAGAGCAGATCCTGATATCGCAGCTCATCGCGATCTCACATCCGCCGCCCAACGCAAATCCGTTAACCGCCGCAATCACGGGAATCGGGAAGTTCTCCAGCTTACGGAATACGTCATTGCCCTTCTTGCCGAATGCCTCTCCCTCTGCCTTGGTCAGCGTACTCATCTCACCGATATCCGCGCCGGCAACAAAGGATTTCTCTCCTGCGCCCGTTAAGATCAGACATCTTGTATTCTCAAGATCGACTGCGTCCAAAGTTACGCTCAACTCGTCCAATACCTTTGAATTCAAAGCGTTCAGCGCCTTCTCGCGGTTGATCGTAATCGTTCCGACAGCGCCCTTTACTTCATAAAGGATAAATTCCATGTCAATGTCCCCACTTTCCTTAATAATCATTAACCTTCATATTTCTCAACAACTGTTGAGCAGCCCATACCGCCGCCGATACAGAGTGTCGCAAGACCACGTTTTGCATCGCGCTTCTGCATCTCGTGAAGCAGCGTAACAAGAATACGGCATCCGGAAGCTCCTACCGGATGACCCAGTGCGATGGCGCCGCCGTTTACATTCAGAATATCCTTGTTAAAGCCAAGTTCTCTTGCAACTGCAATAGACTGTGCCGCAAATGCCTCATTCGCTTCAATCAGGTCAAAATCGTTGATGGAAAGACCTGTCTTAGCAAGCACCTTCTTTGTGGAAGCAACCGGTCCGATACCCATAATCGAAGGATCAACACCGCCAAGTGCGCCTGCCACCCATGTAGCCATAGGCTTAACACCAAGCTCCTTAGCCTTTTCCTCTGTCATCACTACAACTGCTGCCGCGCCGTCATTAATTCCTGAAGCATTACCTGCGGTAACCTTGCCGTCCTTATTGATGGGGCGAAGTTTTGCAAGACCTTCCATGGAAGTTCCGGGACGAGGTCCTTCATCCGTATCTACAACAACAGTTTCTTTCTTTTTCTTTACTTCTACAGGAACGATCTCATCTTTAAATCTACCGGAAGACTGTGCCGCTGCACACTTTGTCTGGCTGGCTACAGCAAACTCGTCCAGCTCTTCCCTGGAGATGTTCCAGCGTGCGTCGTTACAGATATTATCCGCCGTCTGGATCATATGGTAATCATTAAATGCATCCCATAATGCGTCATTAACCATGGTGTCCACCAGCGTTGCGTTGTTCATTCTATAACCGTAACGTCCCTGCATAGCAGCGTAAGGAGCCATTGACATATTCTCCATACCGCCGGCTACTACGATATCCGCATCACCGTTGTTGATCATCTGTGCTGCCATATTTACGCAGTTCAGACCTGATCCGCAGACTACATTGACTGTTACGGCTGTTGTTTCAATTGGAAGACCAGCTTTAATGGATGCCTGACGTGCAACGTTCTGTCCAAGTCCTGCCTGAATAACGCAGCCCATATAAACATGATCTACGGCCTCAGGCTTTACTCCTGCCCTGTTTAATGCTTCCTTGATTACGATTGCTCCCAGTTCCGGAGCCGGTGTGGTAGAAAGCGCTCCACCCATAGTGCCAATTGCAGTACGGCATGCACCTGCCAAAACAATTTTCTTTGACATCTCTTTTCCTCCATCTTTTTATTTTATAATTTCATTTTAAGCGGGGCGGTCATTTCCGCCGCCGACTGTTAACATTTTATCATAGGAACTTTTCTTTTGCAATGAATTATCTACCGCAGCTTATGCTTCCGGCTCGATCAGACCATACGTGCCGCCTTTTCTCTTATAAACAACATTGACCTGCTCCGTTTCCGCATTGCAGAACACATAAAAGTTATGACCTAAAAGCTCCATCTGCACGCATGCATCCTCCGGATACATCGGCTTGATATCAAACTTTTTGGTACGGATGATTTTCACTTCCTCCTCATCCATAAAATCTTTATCCATATATTCCTGCTTGAAGAATGCGGCATTCTGCTGCTGGTCTACCAGCTTTGTCTTATACTTCTTTAACTGCCTCTCAATGATCTCCTCAACCAGATCGATTGAGATATACATATCGCTGCTTACCTGCTCGGAACGGATGATATTGCCCTTTACAGGAATCGTTACCTCTATTTTCTGCCTTTCCTTTTCAACGCTTAATGTTACGTGGACTTCCGTACTCGGCGTAAAATACTTCTCCAGCTTTCCGATCTTATCCTCAACTGCACTCTTTAATCCTTCTGTTACTTCAATGTTCTTTCCTACGATTATAAATTTCATAGCCTGCCCACCTTTCATAGGTTTTTGTATGATACCGACTGACAATTTCTGGGTATCATGACGATAGTATAACATATTTAGGACAGGCTTTCAAGAATTTCAAAAGTCGTAATTTTTCCTCTTTTTTCGACAGGATTCATTGTGGATAATGTGGATAAATCAGTGTATAACTCACTTTTTAGTAGTTTCACGTCTCAAAAATTGTGGATAACTATCAAAAACGCCATAATTCAACCAACCAAAGATTTTCCCAATGCATCACCACGTGAAACATCGACATTTACAAGAAAAAAGGAACTGAGTATCCAGTTCCTTTTCTTGAATATGAGTATGATGCTTATTCTTATCAATCGGGCAATGCCGCATTAGAAGATACGCCTTACCGCCAGCACGTTTCGATAGCTTACATTGGAGATGATGATACCGGTTCTTGAGTTACTTGCATGTACGATCTGACCGTTGCCAATGTAAATTCCCACATGACCGGAGTAGCATATGATATCGCCGGGCTGTGCGTTTGCAACGCCGCCTTCCACCGCATAACCGCGGCTTCTGTCCGCTGTGGAAGAATGTGGCAGCGATACGCCAAACGCCGCATATACGCTCATAACAAATCCTGAACAGTCTGTACCATTGGTCAGGCTGGAACCGCCATACACGTACGGATTGCCAACAAACTGACATGCATACTGCGCAACCGATACTCCCATGGAATTGTCCCCCGTGATGGTCGGAACCGTATAAGTAGAATGGCTGCCACCGCTGCTGGTGGTATTCCGGTTCGCCGTTGCTTGTGCCGCACGTGCCGCTGCCTGTGCCGCTTCACGTTCCTGACGCTCTCTTTCAAGTCTGGCCTCTTCCTCTGCCCTGGACTCAGCCACAACAAAATCCGTTCTTAAATTGACATAGTCAGCGGAGACATAGCCTTCGCCCTCTTCTACGGAAACTTTGATCCAGCCATCGAGTTCCTCTAAAACACTCAGATCCTCCTCGATCGGGACAAGCCCAAGCACAGAAGACTCTATACTCGGTTCCGTACGTACCTTCAATGTAGTCGTATTGACTGTAGCCACTCTGGTGCCTATCTCTTTTGCAAGCTCGATCGCCGCTTCCCCTGTCACGCAATACTCAGCCTTGACATAACCGGTACATCTTCCTGAGGTAATCTTATACCAGCCGTTTTCTTCTTCTATAAAATTACCGACAGAATCATCATACAGCTTGCCGACGATCTCTCCTTCTTCGCTGGGAATATCCCGTACATTGACATAATTTGTTACCTGCGCAATAACAAGGTCGCTGAAATTCTCCGGATCAAGATCCTTGTTTTCCTGAGACACGACTTCGACCTCCGTGGAATCCATAGCTGCCCTCATCTCCATGGAACGTTCAGCGCCGACCTGGATCGACCTTGCAAGCGAATCAGCAACTGCGGAAGTGTTAACGGTATTCTGCGTTGCCGCCGCACTGGCTNNAAACAACGTCGCTGGCAGGCATCTCATCAAGGACGGTTTTATTATTGCTGACTTCCGTATCCATCAGCAGAACTTCTTCCACGCCCACCTGCAATAATTCATTTGATGACGCATTTCGTGCGATCGACTGCGAAAGCTCCGCCGCCTGCGACTGCTCTACATAAATTTCACTGATATCCAGTCCCTCCTCCAGCGCAAGCGCTACGCCGCATGCCGGAAGCGCACTCCTTACGTTTGTTGCTTCTACTTCACTGTTTCCAAATCCGACAGCAAGCATCGCCGCCACGGATACCGCAGTCAATGCAATTATTACTATCTTCTTTTTCACAAATATACATCCCCTAACTATAATTATTACAGTTTTGACTGTAAATATTACAAAATTGTTACGTTATATGTGACAATATAACATTGAACGTAAT
>DLOP01000103.1:5710-41441 GCA_002478505.1 Lachnospiraceae bacterium UBA7481 | reverse complement strand
AATCATTTTTGGAACATATATTTTCATTGCTGGGTATTGAAAGAAATGTTAAGAATTTCTAATTTCCTTCCAATGCATAGGCACAGATGATGATTTGTGCAGCATTGACAATAAATCGTAGGCATGTTTGTACTGTACGTCTATTGTACAAGAGCAGAAATTGTCAGGCGCAAGCGTGCGCTTGACGGCAACTTCCCAGCGCATGCTTATGAATTTGTCAATGTGTACAATAAAATTTCTGTTGTTGGGAGTTTCGCAATTATCTAAATGTATAATATATAGGGGAGGATTGGCTAATCTATGGAGCTGCAGTCGGAAATTACAGATATTAAAGGAATCGGCGAACATACGGCGGGATTATTTGCGCGGCTTGGTGTCAGGACGGTCAACGATCTGTTGCACTATTTTCCGAAAAACTATGTGATGTTCCCGCATAAAAAGGCGATTGCAGAACTGAAGGACAGGGAAAGCTGCGTGATCTCCGGCTATATCATCGGTACGCCGCGGATGTTCCGCAAGGGAAGTAAGACAGTTCTTTCTTTTCAGGTAACGGACCGCACCGGGGAGGTTACGCTGACTTATTTTAATATGCCGTATCTGAAAAAACAGATTGTGGCGGGAAAGCAGGTGTTGGTATATGGTATCTGCAGGATCGGGGAGCATGGACGGAAACGTCTGGAACAGCCCAAAATGCTGAAGGCTGAAGAATATGAGGAATGGAAGGATACATTGCAGCCTGTCTATGGGCTGACAGAGGGCCTGACGAATAAGAAGATCAGTAAGGCGGTATCGGCAGTGCTTTCCTGTGCTGAAAAGATACAGGAATATCTGCCGGCGGATGTTGTCAGAAAGGAAGGACTCAGCAGTATAGAAAAGGCGGTCCGGCAGATGCATTTTCCGGAAACGATGGAAAGTGTTTATGAGGCGAGGAAGCGGCTGGCTTTTGATGAGTTTTTCTTATTCCAGATGCGTATCCGTGAGCTTAGAAAAAATAAACAAAAACATATGAGCTGCAACAGGATGAAGGATGACGGAAGCTGCGACGCATTGGAAGCGAAACTTCCCTTTGCCCTGACCGATGGGCAGAAACAGGCGGTGGAGGAAATTAGAAAAGATCTTTGTTCCGGTTATCAGATGAACCGTCTGGTACAGGGGGATGTAGGCTGCGGAAAAACCATCGTTGCATGGATGGCGGTACTGATGACAGTGTCCAACGGATATCAGGCGGCAATGATGGCACCGACGGAAGTGCTGGCTGCTCAGCATTATCAGGATATCTTACATATGACAGAGAAATATGATCTGCCCATCAGACCGATTCTTCTTACGGGATCGATGACTGCCAAGGAGAAAAAACTGGTCAAAGAGGGAATCGCAGCGGGGGAGTATGATTTAGTACTTGGTACACATGCGTTGATTCAGGATACGGTGGTGTATCATAATCTTGCGCTTGTGATCACGGATGAACAGCATCGTTTTGGGGTCAGACAACGAAGTACATTGATGGGTAAGGGGATGGAGGTGCATGTGCTTGTCATGAGCGCAACGCCCATACCAAGAACCCTGGGACTGGTTCTATATGGAGATCTGGACGTTTCAGTGATCAAGGAACTTCCGGCACAGAGACTGCCGATCAAGAATGCCGTCGTAGATACAAGCTACCGTGAGAAAGCTTATGCCTTTATCTTAAAACAGATTGCGGAAGGCAGGCAGGCGTATATCATCTGTCCTATGGTAGAAGAAGGAGAGATGGAGGATCTTGTCAATGTAACAGATTATTCCGAAGAGTTAAAAGAACGGTTTACCGGCGCGGCGCGGGTTGCTATGCTGCATGGGAAGATGAAGCCCAAAGAGAAGGATGCCGTTATGACAGCATTTAAGGAGCATCAGACGGATCTTCTGATTTCCACCACCGTGGTGGAAGTCGGAGTGAATGTGCCGAATGCTACTGTGATCATGGTGGAAAATGCAGAACGGTTCGGATTGTCCCAGCTTCATCAGCTCAGGGGGCGGGTCGGCAGAGGAGATCAGCAGTCGTACTGTATGTATGTGGTTGGCAATGACAGTAAGAAAGCGAAGGAGCGTCTGGCGATTCTGGCAAAGACCAATGACGGTTTTCAGATTGCGGAAGAAGATCTGAAGCAGAGGGGACCGGGAGATTTCTTCGGGCTGCGTCAGGCTGGTATTTTGCAGTTTCAGGTGGCGGATATCTTTACCGATGCTGTGATCCTGAAGCGTTCCAAGGAAGTGCTTGAACGGATTGAGCAGGAGAATGCGGAGGAATTTGAAAAGCTGTATGGGATCTTTTTGAATCAGGAAGAAATGAGTTTTATTGATTTACATGCGGTGTGTTTATGATAAATTTAAAATTTGTCTCACTATTGACAAAATTGTCCCAAAGTGTTACAACTATAATAGAGCAGAACAAAGAGGAGATGGTGTGGTATGAAAAAGAAGAATATAATTAATCTTATAAAATATTATGCCGAAAAGAATGATGCCGGTTTTCGCACCGAAGTATACGAAATAGCAAAGATTTTTGATGAGATGGGTGATTATCAACTGGCAGAATACATCATGTCCTTAATATCAAATGTTAATACTTTTGTTCCGCAGATGTCAGAAAATGAATCTGCGTTTTTTGAAAAGATAGAAGCAAAAGAGGATATGCTGCTGCTTCCGGATGAAATCACACAGGATCTTTTGGGAGTTGTGAATGCGATTGAAAGACGTATGGGCATTCATAAATTCCTCTTTCAGGGAGCACCGGGGACGGGAAAGACAGAAGCGGTAAAGCAGTTGGCGCGGATATTAAACAGAGAGATCTATATGGTGGATTTTTCTTCCGTTATTGACAGTAAAATGGGACAGACACAGAAAAATCTATCAGAATTGTTTCAAGAGATCAATGGATTTGCGCAGCCTGATAAAGCGATCGTTCTTTTTGATGAAATAGACGCGTTGGCACTTGACCGCACAAATTCAAATGACCTTAGAGAGATGGGGCGGGCAACGTCGGCTTTATTAAAAGCCATTGACCGTATGAATGAGAATGTTGTGCTTGTAGCGACAACGAATCTGTTTGAGCATTTTGATAAGGCGTTGATCAGAAGATTTGACAGTGTCATTGATTTTAACAGATATTCAGAAGATGATCTGATGAATATATCCGAAAAAATGCTTAATAGATATTTAGATAAGCTTAAATTGGGAAACAGAGATATCAGGTTGTTTAGAAAAATAATGAAGTTATTGGATCGGAAGACTTATCCCGGCGACATCAAAAACCTCATTAAGACATCAGTGGCGTTTAGTGATATGCAGGACGGCATGGACTATTTCAGAAGACTTTATTATGCCGTTTTCGGAGAAAAACCGGAAGATTTAAAGCTTTTACAGGAACAGGGCTTTACCGTCAGAGAAATAGAGATATTGACGAAAAAGTCAAAAAGCAGTGTTTCGAGAGAACTGAAGGGCGGTGTTGAAGATAAATAATATTTTGCAGTTAAAGGGAAGATTTGAAAAAAGAAAAAATGATGCCGGATTTGGACCTGCAAAACTGCCGGCAAAGCAAAGCGTATCAGCAGCGCATATGAATGATCTGGTGACACAGCTTGTAAGGATCAAAGAATACTGGATGAAAAATCAGGATATTGCAGGTGCGATCGTCAGCGTACATTATACCCGCGTTGTTGCTAAAAGTAACCGGTTGAGGATCTTGCTTTCTGATAAAGGAAAATCTCCGGTAGATTCCATTCGCGGCGCAAAGTTTGTGACAGAGCCATCCGTGGCTGGAGGTGAAATCCACAAACATGTTTTTACACATTATGTTCAGATCGAAGCAATTGATAAGGCAATAAGCAATTTAGTCCTTGCCGCCAAAATCATCACAGAAGATTATAATGGAAAAATCACTTCAGAGCATACGGAAAAGTTAGGCAAAGAGCATCCATATACTCGTCAGGATATGAAAAAAACGAATTTTCTATATACTGTTTTAGATGCATTTTTTGTTGAGTATTTTGATATAGACATGAGCGATGAGTCTGTTACTGAGGAGAGTATTATCACTATATATAGAACAAATGTTGAGACGAAAAGACTATTAGCTAAGTTCGGTATTCATATTCCGGGAACGAGAATTATTGATGGGACGACTATTTTATTAACGCCTGATGAAGCAAGATTATTATACAGTAAAGCACCATATTTAATTGCCATGAGCGTTACTGACTTTTCGCAGATAAAGCTGGAAGATATTTCTGATGCAAAGATAGAAAAAGATAGTGAGATGATCATACCGAAGCCCACAAATGAGCCGACGATCGGTGTGATTGATACCCATTTTGATAAGGACGTATATTTTCATGAATGGGTAGAATATCACAATATGCTGCCATTGGAAATAGACTTGAAACCGGAGGATTTTTATCATGGAACGGCAGTAACATCAATTATAGTAGATGGACCGAAAGGGAATCCGAGGCTGGATGACGGATGCGGAAGATTCCAAGTGAGACATTTTGGGGTTTCTACGCAGTCGGGGTTTAGTTCCTTTGCGGTCTTAAGAAACATAAGAGATATCGTTGCGGGCAACAGAGATATCAAGGTTTGGAATTTGTCATTAGGTTCACCGGAACCGATCAAAGATAATTTCATATCACCTGAGGCGGCGGAACTGGATCGTATTCAAAGTGAGTATGATGTCATATTTGTGGTTGCGGGAACCAATACGCCGGATGGGAGAAGACATCCTGATATGAAAGTGGGATCACCGGCAGATTCTCTGAATTCACTTGTTGTAAATGCGGTGGATTTTGAAGGGAAATCAGCCTCTTATGCAAGGAGGGGGCCTGTGCTTTCTTTCTTTCACAAACCCGATGTCAGCTATTATGGCGGAGATGGCACAAGAAAAGAAGAACAGATCGCTGTGTGCATGAATGATCTGGGAGCCGTATATAGGGTCGGCACATCATTTGCGGCACCGTGGATATCCAGAAAATTGGCGTATCTTATTCACGTCATGGGTCTTAGCAGGGAAGTTGCTAAAGCTTTGATTATAGATTCGGCTGCCGGATGGAGAGGAAATGGGAGGATTTCAGATACGGTAGGTTATGGTGTTGTCCCCAGACGTATTGAGGATATCATTCATACAAGAGAGGATGAGATCAAATTTGTGGTGATGGGAACGGCGGAAGATTATGAAACCTATACATATAATCTGCCTGTTCCGGTAGTCAACGGAAAGCATCCGTTTTACGCGAGAGCGATGCTGATCTATTTTCCGCAATGTGACCGTAATCAGGGCGTTGATTATACCAGTACGGAAATGGACATTCATTTTGGCAGAGTAAAAACAACCGGAGAAAAAACGAAAGTTTATCCTATTGATGATAATAAGCAGACCGAAGAAGGACAAGCCATCTACGAAGAGGAAGCCAGAAGCATCTATCGTAAGTGGGATAATGTCAAACGAATATGTGAGGAAATAAAGGAACGGGCTGTTCCGAGAAAATCTTATGATGCCGGAATGTGGGGAATCAGCATCTACACAAAAGATCGTATCACATCTAAAAAAAGAGAGGCGATGCAATTCGGTGTGGTGGTTACTCTCAGAGAAATGTATGGTAAAAACCGAATTGATGATTTTATCAAAATGTGCATGGCAAAAGGCTGGATCGTGAATAGGCTTGATGTGGAGAATCGGCTGGATGTCTATGCGAAGGCGGAAGAGGAGATTGATTTTGAGTGAGGGGATATATGGGTAAAGTATAAATTATGGAAAGTAAATATGAATTATATTATGTAAGAAAAGAGGGATTATTATGGGATTTGTTTCAGATGTTTTGGACAAAGTAGATGACTGTGCAGAATTAAAATTTGCTTCAAATGTTTGTAAAATTGTTGAAGATGTAAAAAACAACAATAATACGGATAAAAAAAATTAATGGTTTGGATCAAAATCTTTTGATATTTTTTTGAGTTCCGGTACAACTCCCCCGTTGTTTCAAGAGTATCGATTTACACGAAAATATTTGGAACGATGATCTCATGAATGTGGGATAATGATAGGTCGCTCATGATTGAGTGCTTACATTGCGAAGAATGTCAAACGTCTGGATTGAAAAACAAATCTGCAGAAGTGCGAAGCCTGTAAAAGAAAAGTTCATGCATCAGTTTTATCGTATGTTTCCGAAGGCTGGAATTGTGAACCAAGTTGATTCACAATTGAATGAATCAAAAAATTACGAATCAAATTCCCAAACGTATAATCCTAAACTGGCATATGTTTTCTTTAAGAGCGGAATGATAGAGGCATGGGGCAGAAAATTTGATAAAATCAAGGAGGCATGCGCAAAGTATGATAGACGCCTGCTGGAATACAATAATATGGATAAAAATTATAAAAATGGTTTAAAAAGGATAAAAAAGGTTTAAAAAGGATAAAAAAGTGTTATAATGGTTAAAAAGTGATAAAGGAGAATAAAGATGGAACTTAGAGCAGAAGACGTTTTTCGTCCTGGAGCATTTCCGGAGTATACTTATATCTCGCGTAAATCTGCGGTTTCTAACTTACCATATGAATTTCGATTGAGTCAGGCAATAAAAGTGTCCGGCTTTTTGACGTCCTTAGTGGGACCTTCTAAGATGGGAAAGACAATCCTTTGTGAAAAGGTAATAGGATTTGATAAGATTGTTGAGATTTCGGGTGCAGATTTTAACGATAATGTGGATTTTTGGAAACTTGTGGCGACAAAAGCCGGATTGGCTTATAAGGGGCAGTTTTCTACTGAACATATGATTACGGACACACAAGATACATATGGCAAAAAAGAGGAATATTCTCTGACAAAGGATAAGATTATTGACTATTATATCAAGGAAAATCTAATTTTAGTCATTGATGATTTTCATTATGCGCCGGAAGAAAAAAGAATGCTGGTAGCACAGCAGTTGAAAGATGCGATACGACGAGGTTTTAAATCAATTGTTGTTTCCTTGCCACATAGAGCTGATGAAGCAATTCGGCAGAATGCAGATTTATCGGGCAGATTGAGCCTGATTAATATAGAAGCGTGGAAAGTAGAGGATTTAAAAGAAATTGCAAAGGTAGGATTTGCAAAGTTAAATATAAAGATTGATGATGAAGTGGCACAAATGATTGCAGTGGAAAGTTTATCGTCCCCTCAATTGATGCAGTATATCTGTCTAAATATTTGTACAATATTGGAAATGGATTCAACAAATAAAGATGTAGTTGAAGCAGGACTGCTGGAAACAGCATATCATTATACGACGGCGAACTTTGAGTATAGCGATGTTGTAACATTGATGAAGAAAGGACCGAACACAAGGGGAAAAAATAGAAATCAATTTACAGCAAAAGATGGAAAAGAATACGACTTGTATGAATTGATTGTCAAGTCTATTGCGGAAAATCCACCTATGATGAAATTGGATTTTGATACAATAAGGAAGCGGATCAATGAGCTTATCACTGATACATGCAAAAAACCGACACAGCAGGCAATTAGGGAAAGCTTAGTCAAACTTCAGGAATTGTTGAATGATAGAGAAGATATTTTCAAGGTATTGGATTGGAAAGAAGGGATACTTTACATTTTAGATCCATTATTCTTGTTTTATTTGAGATGGGGAGGAGGTCAGGAATAGAGTGTTTACTAACGGTGAACTAACAATTCAGTACGCCGCTGATCAGATACAAAGAGCGGAAGACGCAACAAGCTTTAAGCATGCAATTTATGACCTAAAAAAGTGCTTAATTGAGTTAGGAGCAGATTCAGAATACTTGATGCAGATAGAGCAAAGAGCTTACTATCTTCCAAATAATTATTCTGAAAAGGATACAAAAGAAAAAATAGAGCAGGCAAAAAAGAAGATACTGGAATATATTAATGAAATTATGGACACTTCTTTGGGGGATAAACGGATACTAAGCATTTTAGAAAACTTTTATCTTTTTTTGGAAGGTTTGATTGAGCGTGAACCGCATAAAAAAGCCGGCATTCAGAAAGAACAGTTAGAAACTTTGAAAATAAAAAATGAGTACGACATACAACATTTATTGTATGCCTATATACGACCGCTTTATCCAATGGCTAGAGCTGAGGTATCAGAAGATACCGGATATAATACCGTCAGGGTGGATATTGCATTAGATACGAAAAACGTGATAGAGGTCAAGTGTACCAGAATAGGAATGGTACAAAAGAAACTTATAGAAGAAATAGAAGCGGACATGGTTCATTATAGTGCTGAATGCATCTATTTTTTTATATATGATAAAGAAAAAATAATAGAGAACCCTCTAAATTTTAGAAATACATATGAGAAGAAAGTTACGAACAAACAGATACATATTATCATTCATCAGCCTAAGATATTATAAGGGAGAAAGGAAAATGAACCAGAGAATGATCAAGTTGGTCATGCTGATTTATAAAACTAAAAATATTAGCAATGGCTAATCGGCAAAAAATGCCGATAAAAAATGCCGATAAAAAAATGCCGATAAAAAGCGGCGATAAAATAACAGCGATAAAAAATGACAGAAAAAATGTGTCAGAAAAAACAGTGAAACAAATGGAGCAGATTTTAAGCCGGATGCAGCTGAATGTTGAATATAAAGTAGAGGAAATGGCTGAGTGGTTGAATGTGGGAAGGACGAGGGCAAGAACATTGCTGAAAATGATAGTAATAGAAATAACAAAATATCAATGGAAATAATTATAAAAAGGCAGGACGTTTATTATGAAAAAACAGGTTTATAATCCATTTTTACCAATCGATGTGTGTATACCGGACGGAGAGCCTCATGTGTTTGGGGATAGGGTATATCTTTACGGTTCCCATGATCAGGAGGGCGGTGATACCTTCTGTATGCTTGATTATACCGTGTATTCCGCTCCGGTGGATGATTTAAGCGACTGGCGGTGCGAAGGGGTGATCTACCGTGCAGAGCAGGACCCGGATTATCCGAACCGTCAATATATGTATGCGCCGGACGTGGTAAGGGGAAATGACGGGAGATATTACCTCTATTACTGTATGTCCGGAAGACGTGGCGTGGGCGGATATTTCGGACCCATCAGCGTTGCGGTCTGTGATTCTCCGGCAGGGCAGTATGAATACCTTGGCTATGTCAGGAACAAAGATGGGAGTCCGATGTTAAAATATGTCTGTTTTGATCCAGGCGTGATCAATGATGACGGGGTGATTCGGATCTATTATGGCACGCAGTATGATTTTGAAGAACGGA
Source organism: Lachnospiraceae bacterium UBA7481 (assembly GCA_002478505.1). Taxonomy (GTDB): domain Bacteria; phylum Bacillota; class Clostridia; order Lachnospirales; family Lachnospiraceae; genus NK4A136. The sequence goes on along the minus strand of DLOP01000103.1, from coordinate 32,161 downwards.
TCTACTCGGAACTGACCGATCCGAAAGATTTTCGGAAAGCCTTTGAAGCCCGTGAAGATGTCATAAGGTCGGAACAGGAGATGTTTCATAAAAGCCGTGAGGAAATTCTGGATACGCAGGACAGCGTTATGGGACCGGTACAGGCTGTATTGGAAGACGCTGTGCCCTGACTTTAAAGTATAAGGGGAATGGGCAGATAGAATTAAAAGAAATCAGCTGGCAGGAATAATACTGCGCCATATAAGATTCCCAGCATAATAAGGTTGGCAAATGTGAAGAGCCCAAGATATTTAACCCGTTTGTCTGAATATTCTCTGGCGATCTGTTTATAGGAGATCAGGCTTGCCATGGAGGCGATCAGTGTGCCCAGCCCGCCTAAGTTGGCGCCGATGATTAGATCGGCATATCGATTGGTAAAACCGGAGAGCAGTAAGGCGGCAGGAACATTGCTGATGATCTGGCTGGAAAGGATCGCTACGGGGATCTCATGGGAGGCGATGATGCCCTGCAGGGCAGCCCGAAAGCTTTCGATCTGTGAAATATTGCCGATAAAGATGAAGAAACCGATAAAAGTAGCGAGCAGCGAATAATCGATTTTCGGGAATATGCCGCGATCGCGGATCACCAGATAGAGACAGATGATGCCTGTCAGCCAAATCGGCGGGAAATATTTCAGCACGCACAGGAGGCAGAGGATCAGCAGGATGCCGTAAGAAAACAGGGAGGGCATTGCGAGCTTTACTTTGTCAGAGGATGTCGTAACGATCTCTACCGGTGTATTTTTGATGAAAAAGACGGCAAGGAACAAAATGACTGCCGCCAATAAAAACAGCGGAAGCATCAGCTTGATAAAGTCGGTCAGAGACAACCCTGAAAGCGTATAGAGATAGAGATTCTGCGGATTGCCCATCGGCATCAGCATACTGCCCAGATTGGCGGCAAGCGTCTGCAGAACAACCACCGGAAGCAGGATCTGTTCTTTGCCGGAAAGCCGCAGGACGATTAGGGCAAAAGGGACAAAGGTGATCAGCGCAACATCGTTGGTGATCAGCATGCTGAAGAAAAATGGCAGAAAGATAAGGATCCGCGCAAGCTGTCTTGACGTATGGATCTTTTTCAGCAGGGCGCTGCCGATCATGGAAAAGACGCCAAGCTTCTGGAATCCGGCTACCACCGCCATCAGGTTAAACAACAAAAGAATTGTATTCCAATCAATATAATCTGCATAGGCTGCACTCGGCGGAACGATGAACATAGAAACCGCTGCAAGCAGAAGTGCAATGGTCAGGATTGTTTCTTTTTTGATAAATTCCAGTATATGGTTACTTTTTTTATTGTCTGCGGTCATTTTTTCTGCGATTCCTTCCGTGGTAGAAATATTATAGTTTTGACAGGATAAAATTTTAGCAGTATCCTAAATTTTTTGCAATACCATGCTATAATAAGAAGCAAGATTTAAATTGATTGATAATTTTCTTGAAAAAGGGGATTACGTATGTATGCCTGATGTTATTGTTATATCTACGCAGGGTAGAATCCGCATAAAATCACCATATTCTACGTCTCGTGGGTGTGAATATTAATAGAAATGTTGGATAATTTTCTTAGAAAGGAGGAGCACATATGGACTTGTTATTAATTGGGAAGTTCATTGCAGAAGAAAGAAAACGAAAAGGATATACGCAAAGGCAGCTTTCCGAAAAATTAGGAATCAGTGATAAGACCATTTCAAAATGGGAATGTGGAAATGGATTTCCGGAGATATCATTGCTGTTACCATTATGTAATGAATTGGACATTACAGTGAATGAACTTTTATCCGGACAGCGGGTTTCTGAGGAAGATTATCAAAAAAAGGCGGAGGAAAATATGGTGAATATGATAAGAGAAAAAGAAGAAAACAAGACAAAGTTTGCGTTAACGATTACGATTGGTATTATCTCTACAGTGACTTTTATTACATTACTATTGATTGTCTGTATGTATACGGATGTGATCGCGCTTCCTGTAAAGGGCGTTTTGATTGCGATAGCATGCGCTATTTTTGTGGTTGGGATAGCTGTTGCGGCGGAGGGCGACAGAAAGATCGGATTTTTTAAATGCAGAAAATGCAATGAATTATTTATTCCGTCATTTGCAGCATATACATTTGGAATGCATATTGTTACAACAAGATATTTAAAGTGCCCTCATTGTGGAGCTAGATCCTGGTGTAAAAAAGTGATGTCTAAGGAAGACATACTCCAAAGATGAGAAAGTTTGGTTGTAAGAGAAAAATTTGGAGTCTTGAAGTTTACAGAAAAGGGAGTAATTCATAATGGGAAAAACAACAATGAGTAGAAAACAATTTACGATATATATGATAGTGGCATTTGGATTGGCATGGATTTTAGAAATTATTGCAAGCATTTTTGGCAACAATGGAAATCAAATGGTATTTACGATTATTATGGTGATAACTATGTTTATGCCTTTTATGGCTACACTTATAGCAAGGATTCCATTAAAAGGTATGGGATGGGTTCCACATCTAAAGGGTAAAATTCGATATATATTCTTTGCGCTTTGGATGCCTGCTTTACTAAGCATCATTGGTGGAGTTTTGTTTTTTATAATCTTTCCCAATGCGTTTGATTCTGAATTTCTGACCTTGCGCGGACTTATGGAAGAGGCTGGTGCGTTAGAACAGATGGAATCGCAAGGATTAACAATCCCAATGTATATACTGATTACTACTATTCAGGCAGTTACATTTGCACCATTTCTTAATATGTTTGCTGCATTAGGTGAAGAGGTCGGTTGGAGAGGTGCCATGTATCCATACTTGAAGGAGAAGCTTGGTGTCACTAAAGGACGTATCGTGGGCGGTGTAATTTGGGGTTCCTGGCACTGGCCAGTTATGATTCTTGCCGGTTATGAGTATGGTAAAGAATATATTGGAGCCCCGGTACTTGGTCCGATTGTATTCTGCATCAGTACTGTTATGATGGGTATTTTGTGTGATTATGTGTATGAAAAGACAGAAACTATTTGGCTTCCATCACTGATGCATGGTGCAATCAATGCATTTACCGTATTCGCTTATCTTTCGAAACCTGAGTATGCGGATATGGCAATCCTTGGTCCGGTAGGTATTGGTATAATCAGTATGATTCCAATGATTATTATGGCAGTCATCATTTGTGTAAAGCAGAAAAGAAATTGATATTATATCTAAGTAACGGGCAGTTATCCTTTATTGGAGGCTGCCCTTTCGTTTATTTTCGCAAAGCGGTTTGCCAAAAGGCAGTTAATAGCGAATTTCTAAATTAAAAAAAAATTTTTTAAAAAATGAACCAAAGTTCTTTTCGATGCCTCTTATAAACAGATGCATCTAAAAGCGGTAGAATCTATAAGGAGCAAACGGCAACATGACGGATGAAGAACTCGTAATACAGCTAAAGGAGAATAGGGAGGGCAAAAAGGAAGCCTTTGACGAGCTGTATCACAGGTATAAGGATCTGGCTATCAGAAATGCATATCTGATCACAGGAAACCGATCGGATGCGGAGGATGTCGTGCAGGAAGCATTTGTAACGAGTTATCTTCACATCGGCGAGCTAAAAAATCACAGTGGATATAAAGCGTGGCTGATGCAGATTCTGATCCGGCTCTCTTATCGGACGGCAAAACGCTGCAAACGGGAGTTCCCGGAGGAACATACGGAAGAGATCAGGGAACAGAGGGAATTAAAAGACGTTATGCAGCACGGATCTGCGGAATATACTTCTGCGGAGCGGAGTTCACCGCTGGCACAATTGATCACTAGGGAAGAGGCTGACAGGGTCATGACAGCAGTCAATACGCTGCCGGCAAAACAAAGGGTCGTGATCGTCCTGTATTATTATGATGAACTGAGCGTCGAAGAGATCGCTTCGATCGTCAGGATCAGTACAGGCACGGTGAAATCAAGGCTTTTTGCCGCAAGGAAGAATCTGAAACATTTATTGGAGCAAGAGGAAGCCGGTGTCATGGTACACCGGGATTTTGGCAGAGAAAGAAAGGGAGTAACATCAATATGAAAAAGTCAGAAAATATAATATCCAATGCTTTAAAATTCCATGCGGATACCATAGAAGCTTCCCCGGTCATGAAGGAAAAAATTGATCAGGCAATATTGAAACAGAATACTGTTTTCAAGAAGGAAAGGAGTACATCTATGAAATGGAATTTTAAGAAAGTGGCAGTTGCGGCTTTGGGAGTATGTCTGTTGACAGGAGGTGTCTGCTATGCGGGCAGTAAGGTAGCGTATTATGCAAGTGCTGGCAACACTGATGATTTTCAGGCAAGTTTTTCAGCTCTTAGCAGTCTGGAGGAAGAAGCGGGAATCAATGTCAGCGTGGTGGAAAACTTTGCTAACGGATATACGTTTGATTCCGCAGCCACAAATAATACGTCGGCATACAGTGAGGAAGATCAGAAATTATTTGAATTTCAGGAGATCGTAATACGTTATAAGAATGGGGATCTGCCCGGAATCAGCGTATATGCAGAGGATGCGGTCTATTTTGGCGATGGGGAAACGATTCCTGATATGGTAAGAGAGTGTGACGGCATAGAGATCCAGTATGTTAGTTATGTTAATAAGTTCGTTCCGGCGGATTATGAGCTGACAGACGAGGATAAGGCCAACATGGAAAATCCCAATTTTAATCTTGCTTATGGAGCAAGTGAAGTAGAGATCAAACAGGGAATGTTTGTCAATTGGGTAAAAGACGGCGTTCATTATAACATGCTTGGTTTTGACCTGCCGCTTTCTGCAGAGGAAATGCTCGATATGGCGGAAGAAATGATCAGAGCGGAATAAACGATAATTTTAGCGGAAGATTGTAAAACGAAAGGCAGAAATTTATCGTCAGCGGTAGATTTCTGCTTTTTCTGTAAAGGCATATAAAAGTATCTTTTTCGGCAGGATAAAATTTTAGCAGTATCTGGGATATCAAAAGAAAGAATGTGGTGGAATATGAAAAATGGAAGAAAAAATAAATTTCTTATAAGCTGCTGTCATATAATTTTTATTATTTATTTCATGTTTTTAATTAAGATTATACTGTTCAAATATAGAGGATTTTTCCCTTTCTTTAATAACCTTATGAAAGGGGAATTGTCGGGATTTCATTCTTATAATATAATACCGTTTCAATCAATTTGGGAATTTGCGAAATTGATGTTTAACGGTAATTTTTCCAGAGGATTTAACAATATTGTCGGTAATGTCTTTGTATTTGCACCTTTTGGGTATTTCCTTCCTTTATTGTATAAAAAATGTCGAAAATGGAAAACAGTCGTATTAGCAGGTTTTTGTGTCAGTTTGTTTTTTGAAGCCTGCCAGTACTTTTTGTATTTGGGCAGTGCCGATGTAGATGACGTTATATTGAATTTGCTGGGTGTTGTGTTAGGATTTTTATTCTTTAAGGTAATGATAACAATAACAGAAAAGGAAACGGAAAGATATATAGTAACCATTATACTCTCAATTATCGGATTTATAGTAGCGGGTTATCTTGCTGTCGATTATTTCGGTATTATGTTTGGTATTCGTCATCAGGCTGCTCAAAGTTATTTGTCAGACAGTGGTAATGACCTACAGAGTGATTTTAGTGATAATGAATTAGTGGAAGTTAGTTCTGATGGTAACTCCGATGAGGAACAACTGAAAGACGGTTCTGATGTTGAATATGAACTATGTGGACATATAATGGCATTGGATGATTCAAGCATTACCATAAACAAAAGCCAGATAGAAGATTTAGGGGATGGTGGGACGGTCGAAACCATAAATATTGACAATCCGGATCTGCAAACGGTATATATAACCGAAACTACAAAATATACGCAAAAAGACATATATGATGTAAACGGGGATAAAGTTGAAACGTTAGAAACAGTAAAAGAAGATTTGGAAATAGATCAATATATAAATATTAAGGGATATCAATCAGATAACAAATTTTATGCAACTGAAATAGAGATTTATAATTTCCTGTTTAGGTAACAGCATGGAAAACATTTGAAGAATATATAAATGCTGAAAGTTTTGGCTGCGGAAGACGGGGAATCAAATTAAAGAAACAAGGATGAATTACGGTATGCAAGAAAAAAGAATAGAAAACAACGGCAGAAATATTCGGATGAGTAGTCAGCAAATAAAATACAGAAAGAGACAACAACAGAAAAAGTGGATATTGTTTTTCATCAAAGCAGTTGTTTTGACAATATTCATATTGTGTATTAAGAATGTCTATGCGCGTTTAGAAGAAATGCAAATGGATATAGAACGGATAGAAATACAATACACCGGAGCTGTTCAAACCAGAGCGGAAGCGTATGTACCAGAAGAGATAGATTATGACGGAAGTATTGCTTCCAGGGAAGTGGAAAAGCCTGTAGAACGGACAGAGGCGGAAGTTTTGCAACGACTGGGAGAACTTGCACAGGACAATTCCGTGATTGGGGATATTTACCGGAATCATTCCGGGTATTCAGAAGAACTGCTTGCGGCGCTGGCAAATAATCCGGAAATGGCGGATTTTGTTGCGGGGTATCCTGACGGGAGAGTAGCAGAGGGGATCACTGCTTTAGAAAAAGAACAGGAATTTCCATTGTTTCTCCAATGGGATCCGCGCTGGGGATATGAGCCATATGGAGAGAGCTGTATAGGATTGGCAGGTTGTGGTCCAACATGTTTATCCATGGTATTATTCTATCTTACTGGGGATGAAACGATTACTCCGGATAAGATTGCAAGGTACAGTATGGAAAATGGGTACTATGTCAAAGGAACCGGTACGGCATGGACGCTAATGAAAGATGTACCGGTGCTATATAATATCAAAGCTACAGAGATCAGTTCGTCCGAACAAAATATCAGAACAGAGCTGGATAAGGGGAATATTATCATATGCGCCATGGGGAGGGGATATTTTACAACATCCGGGCATTATATCGTCATATATGGATATGATAAAGACGGATTCATGGTAAATGATCCAAATTGTGTGGCAAGAAGCAACGTAAGATGGACATTCGAAGAAATTCAGTATCAAATTAAAAATATCTGGTCCTATGAAAGGATTTTCTTTTAATTTTTGAACTTCTGCTATGGCGGCTTTTGTTTCAGAATTAGGAATATTCATGGAAATATCAAAGGGTATTTCATTGTAACATTTGCTGTTGCCATATTTCCAACTCCCTTCTGAAATCTCGGATTATAATTCGGATCCCGATATTTGTTCGGTTTTCATGACATTTACAAAGGCGTGGGGGTCTGTTTCCTTGATGGCGTGGATGATGAGTAATCTGGAGATTTACGAAAAAGAACCGGAATAAAAAATAGAAAAATTATTTTACTACTAACTTTTTTCCCCTTGGGATTGTTATACTTATTAGAAAGCTTTCATCAAAAGTGCGGATGCTCCCAAAGGATTCGCGCACGGGGTAAGAATCGGAGGTAATGCGGTGGATGAGGATTTCCTTCTGGTTCTGGGCATCAGGAATGGAAGAGAGGATGCCGCAGAGCGGTTTGTCAGGAAATATTATAGTGAGATTTTAAATTACTGTTTTGCAAAAACCGGGGACTTTATGCAGGCGGAGGATATTACCCAGCAGACCTTCTTAAACTTTTTTAAGGGTATCGGACGGTATGAGCACAGGGGAAAGGCAAAGAATTTTCTCTATGTAACAGCGGGTAACCTGTGCAAAAACTTCTATGAGCAAAAGGGAAGGTCTAAGGAAATACCTTTAAGCGAGGAAGAAGGAAACGGGCTGACGGATGAGCGAAGCAGGGATTTTGCCGGGGAAACGGCAGAGAAAATCAGCATCCGGGAGGCGCTTTTGCAATTGCCGGACGAGCAGAGGGAAGCAGTGCTTCTGTATTATTTCCAGGAACTAAAAATAAAAGAGATTTCCGCAATTTTAGGACAGACCCAGTCCAATATCAAATACCGGTTAAAGGCGGCAAAGGAGAAGTTAAAAGAAATATTGGGAAAGGAGGATTTCACATGAGAGGACATAAAAATGAGGGTCGTGCAGGAAAAAACAAAACAGGTTATATTGTGCTGGATGAAAGAGTGTTGAGGCCTGAAAAGCTGGAAGAAACCGTTGTCTTGTCAAAAAGAATCGTGATGGAGCGTGAGAAGGAAAAGGAAGCGGGAATGCTTGAATTCATTTTCGGACAGATGCGTTTTATATCAAAAGGGACCTGGGCGGTAAAAGCCGTTGTTTTTCTGGGAATGTTTCTTGCTCTATACGGAATCCGTCCCCAGGCAGGAAAAGGGGTGGAGCCCATGATAGCGGTAGCGGCTTCTCTTCTGGTGCTGACGGCTATGCCGGAAATCTGGAAAAATGTCAGATACCAGGCCATAGATGTGGAAAGCTGCACCCGTTTCGGATTGAAAAAAGCATACCTTGCCAGATTTTTGCTGTTAGGCATGACGGATTTGTGTATGGCGACGGTTTTTGTATTGTGCACAAACAGATGGCTGTCCTTTTCTTTTTATCAGATAGCAGTATGGCTTTTGGTGCCTTATAATTCCATGCTGATGGTCTGCCTGTCAATCATGGCGTGGGGAAAAAGAACCTCGGAGCCCATGGCGGAAGCGGGCGGAGCTTTGTGGATGGCGGCTGTTTTCTGGCTGACAGGGTACTTACAGATTTTTGAAAAAGTACAACTGTTTATATGGGGAATCCTTCTTGTATTTTCCTATGTTTATCTAGGATTTGTTATAGGAAAAATCGTGAAAAATGCCAATGGGCTTTCGGAGGTGGAATATGTTAGAGATTGATGACGTAAGCAAAAAATTCGGAGATTTTTATGCGGTAGACCATGTTCATTTACAGTTGGAAAAGGGCGTTTACGGATTGCTGGGCGCTAACGGGGCGGGAAAGACCACCCTTATGAGAATGATATGCACTTTGTTGAATCCCACAGAGGGGGAAATCCGCTATGAGGGAACGCCAATCCTAAAGGCGGGAGAAGGTTACCGGAATGTCTTGGGGTATCTTCCTCAGGATTTTGGCTATTATCCCCAGTTTACGGCGGAGGAGTATCTTCTTTATATAGCGGCGTTAAAAGGAATGAAAGGGAATTATGCCAAGGCAAGGAGCAAAGAATTATTGCAGCTTGTATCCCTTGAAAAGGCAGGAAAAAAGAAGGTAAAGAATTTTTCGGGAGGAATGAAAAGACGGCTTGGAATTGCCCAGGCAGTATTAAACGATCCTGAAATTCTGGTGTTAGACGAGCCTACGGCAGGACTGGACCCCAAGGAAAGAATCCGTTTCCGCAATTTAATCAGTGAAATGGCGGAGGAACGAACCGTGCTTTTATCCACTCACATTGTATCGGATGTGGAAAATATCGCCAATGAGATTCTGATTATGAAGGACGGGAAAATCCAGACAAAGGGAACGGTGGAGCATTTAACAGGAGAGATTGAAGGCATAGTATGGAAATGCCTGATGACCCATGAGGAAGCGACTTATGCGGAAGAACACTATACGGTCTGCAACCGGAAGAAGGAGGAAGGCGGCATTATGCTTACTTTGATTTCAAAAGAGAAACCGGCCGTTAACGCCAAAGAGGTCATGCCTTCCTTGGAGGATGTCTATATGTACTATTTCGGACAGGAGGTAGAGGAAGAATGACGATTTTAAAATTTGAGATAAAGAAAATGCTGCGGAGCAAAACTTCCATAGCCGCCATCGGATTTTTGATTCTTTTAGCGGTGGGACTGTGCATCGGTTATATATATGGCGGTTACTATGTGCTGGAGGACGGAAGTGAAATCCATGGAATCAGAGCGGCAGTTAAAATGCAGGAGGCAAAGGAGCCATGGAAGGGAGTGGTAACGGAAGAGGTTATTGCACGGGTTATAGAAGAAAATAATAAGGTGTGGGCAAATCCGTCCTATATGGGCGAGAATGGATGGCTTTCCGATGAAGGATTCTCCGATCTGCAGGGATTTTATGATTTAAGGGATTTGATCAATGCTACTTACAGGGAAAGCTTTACATCTTATGATTATTATACCATTAATCGGTTGAAGCCTGATGATGCGGCGGGTTTTTACGGGAAAAGGGAAGCCATATTTGATGAATGGCTGGGAAGAGACGAAGTGGAACAGTCTTTTTCCGATGAAAAGAGAGCCTATATCAGGGAACACGCCCTGGATATTGAAACGCCCTACTATTATGAATATTTTGACGGCTGGGTAAAGGTAAAGGAAATGAACCTGACGCTGATATTCGGTACAGTTATTGTCATTTGTATTGTATTGGCGGGAAATTTTTCGGCGGAATGTCAGACAAAAGCGGATGCCATCTATTTTTCCACCCGCCTGGGAAAGAAAACGGGAAACAAAATGAAAATCACAGCCGGATTTATACTGGCAACGGTTATCTATTGGGGCACGATGCTTTTGGCAAGCGGTGTAATACTGCTTGTATATGGTACATCAGGAGGAAAGGTTCCCATTNNCTGGAATTCTGGAAGGGGCTTTATCCACTGACACAGACTCAGGCATGGCTTCTGGTTCTGGTACTGGGCTATATAGGCTGTATGTCCATGGGCGGAATTACCATGTTGATGTCTTCCAGGTTTAAATCTTCCTTTGTGGCGATTATTTTGGCTTTCCTGATTATTATGGTTCCTGCCGTTGCGTCCCAGTCTATCTACAGTTATTTCTGGCAGGATGTGCTGTCCCTCTTCCCACACGGAGCCATTATGGGACATGATTATTTAACCACCTATGTGCTGTACCAGTTTGGGAGCAGGGTGTATTCGCCCTTTGAAATACTGATGCCTCTGCATGTGCTGGTTACGCTTATTACCATTTTGCCTACTTATTACAGTTTTCAGAAATATAAAGCATAAAAGAAAAGTGGATGCGCCCCTGTTTTGTCTATGTCAGACGAAGCAGGGGCATTTTTTAGCAGATATTTTGAAATATGGGGTATCATTTTGAAATTTACATATCTACATCTATATGTTATTCTGTGTGCAGGAGGTTGGCGAATGTGTCAGAATACGACTGTCCTATCAGGAACTTATGAAAATATTGTTAAAGAAGAATGGAGGGGATGACATGTATAAATTTGAAGGATATGAAATAGCTGTACCACATTTTTATTGTTTAGAATATTATGAGGGTGGGAAAAAAATGATTGTTGAAATGGATTTTCGTGAAGATTATTTTTTCCTGGGACCGCAATTAATAACTCATTGGGAAGAGCCGTATGAGGATATTATAATTGAAATGGAAGAGAAGAAAAGGATATTATTAAATATTAGAGAGTTTTTGTTAACAAAGACATTACCCAGTTATATTATATGGATTTAAAGCTTTGCAGAATCAACATTAAACGGGAGTGTAGAAGAAATAGGGCAATATTATATTTGGAGAAAGATTAGTGGGCAACAATGAAGCAAATTAGAGAATGTGCAGAAAAACACTTTGATTTTTTAAAACAATTTGGATATGTAATTTTAGATGACAACGATATTGATGTTATAAGTTTTAGGGGAAAGGATAACCGAATAGATATAACTTTTTCATCAGTCAGTTATGAATTAACATGTAATTTTGTTGATGAAAATAAATCGTTTTCGTTACAAGATGGATTGACGTTCCTTGCCATTGAGGATTATAGAGGATTTTATCAGCTGGCAAACAAAGAGGAATTTGAAAAGGGAATATGTTATTTGGCAAAAGCAGTTGAAAATTTATTTGAAAGAATTGATATATCGGATTCTTTAAATTTTTTAAAAATATATCAGTACAGTATTGATACGCATAAGGAATTGCTTCAAAAGTATTATTTAGAAAATGATTTAAAAAAGGCAGAAGATTACTGGAAAAAGAAGGAATATGCAAAGGCAAAAGAACTGTTTGAGAAAAATATAGATTACTTGTCAAATTCTCAAAAGAAAAAGCTTGAATATATTACAAATCATATGATATGAGAAAAGAAATTCCGGTCAGCGAAAGAGGAGATAGGGTAAACAAATGACATTAAAAGATGCAAAACAATTTTATATGCAGTATGATTGCTCTGCCTTTGCTATGGCACGGGAAGATTTGCCGTTGTCTGCAAGAGAGGAACATTTATGATACAAGACATCAATCCGAAGCATTTTTACAATCAATTTCAGAAGGAAACCATAGAAAACCCCGATTACATAATCAGCTTTCATAACAACCTGATTTTTGCCAAAGAAGCGGGACAGGATGTGGATTTCATCTGTTATGAGGATTTTCTGGAATGGCAGGAAAAAGCATATAGGGGACAAGAAAGAGAATTCCACTTTACATATCTTTTTACCATTGAGCAACAGAAATATTTCCTGTTAAAAGAAGATGTGGAATTGGAAATTCCCGGCTTTGCCTATTGCAAAATGTTTGATATAAGAAGACGCGCGCCCAAATATCAGGTAATGGCGGCTTCTACCGCATGGCATCTGTATGTGTGGTACAGAGACAACCGGTTTTGCGGACGGTGCGGGAAGGAAACAGAAGAGGACGGGAATGAGAGAATGCTGCGATGTCCCTCCTGCGGTAATATGATTTTCCCCAAGGTGGCGCCTGCGGTTATTGTGGGAGTGACTGACGGGGACAGGATTCTTATGACAAAATATGCCAACCGGGAATATAAACGTTATGCCCTCATTGCAGGCTTTACCGAAATTGGGGAAACCGTGGAGGAAACGGTTAGACGGGAGGTTTTGGAAGAAGTAGGACTTCATGTGAAAAATATCCGCTATTATAAATCCCAGCCATGGGGTTTTGATTTGAATCTGCTGCTGGGATTTTTCTGCGAGCTTGATGATACTGCCTCTATTCATATGGATGAAGGGGAACTGGCTTTAGCGGAGTGGATGAAGAGAGAGGACATTCCCGATTATGGGGAGGACTTAAGCCTGACCCATGAGATGATGCGGGTGTTTAGAGAGGGAAAGTACGAAAGGAAGAAGAAAAGAATATAATCCAAACAAGTGCAAACAGAAAATTTCCTTGAAACATTGTGTTTTATCTTCCTTCCATTAACATAAATTGAAGTCATGTAAAAAACGACAGAATGTTCGTTCTCTGCCTCTTGCAGTTTCATAATACGGTAAGCCGTATTTTTTACATTGCTCTTTCATATAGAAGCTTTGTTCCACAATATACACTGCGCCCTCTCGAAGTTCTTCATCCGATTTGTAAAAGGTATAATCTTTTTCCGTGTCATATTTTTTTTGAATTGCGAACCGTTCTTCCGGTGCCACATCAGAGGTAATAAAATACGCAATTTCACAGTTTGATCCATGGATATACTTTATATAATCCTCTGGCAAAAGCTGGTACATATCCAACACCATACCGGGTTTAAACTCATCGTATTCGCCACTGTCCAACATAGCCCGGACAAAAGGTGCCATCTTACCGCTGATTAAGTGTAATGTATCCATAGAGGATAGTCCGGCATATGTACTCACCCCTGTTTCAGGGAAACACTTTTCAAATCCTGCTATAATGGAATCCATGCTAATATGCTGATATCCATACTGTTCTGCCAGCCGATGAGAAATTGTACTTTTTCCGGCTCTTGGAACACCTGCAATAATAATATTATTTTTCAATTTATGATTCTCCAAATACTGTTTTTGTTTCCTTTAGTTCACAAACAAAAAGCTTATGAAGGCGATTATAACCTATTTTTAACGAGTACGCAATTCCGGAAAGGGAGTATTTTGTGGAGATTCTTATTGTGGTTTATTAAAAAGGCGGTATTGAGAAAAATTTTAAAATATTTGCTAAAATCTGTAAGTAGTGATATACTATATCTTGATTGTTCAAATTTACACGCCACACAATATGCCAAACAAAAAGATTTAATATTAAATCGGGTTTTAATAAATTGGCGTAATGATATATTTATAGAATATTATGGAATATTACAGAAACGGAGTAATGCAGTCATGGCAAATAATACAAACAGCAGTACATACGGAGCAGAGAATATCACCGTGCTGGATGGCCTGGAAGCAGTCAGAAAGCTTCCGGGGATGTATATCGGCAGTACATCGGTAAAGGGTCTGAACCATCTGGTTTATGAGATCGTAGATAATTCCGTAGATGAGCATCTGGCAGGTTTCTGCGATAAAATTCATGTGGTATTGGAAAAGGACGGATCTGCCACCATCACGGATAATGGCCGAGGCATTCCCGTAGAGATGCACGAAAAAGGAATGAGCGCGGAGCGTCTGATCCTGACAACGCTTCATGCGGGCGGTAAATTTGATGATACTTCTTATAAGACAAGCGGAGGTCTTCATGGTGTCGGCAGTTCTGTGGTCAATGCGCTTTCCAGTCATTTTAAGATCACGGTAAAGCGCAATGGCGGTGTCTATACGGATGAGTATCAGAATGGGGGACATCCCGTAACTGAGCTGGTGAACGGTCTTTTGCCTGTTGTCGGGAAAACCAGGGAGACAGGGACAAGCATCAATTTTATGCCGGATGATACGATCTTTGACAGGACATGGTTCCGGGCGGAGGATATCAAAAGCCGTCTGCATGAAACGGCATATCTGAATCCGGGATTGACGATCCTTTTTGAGGATAAACGGGGGGAAGAAAAAGAATCCATTGAATATCACGAGCCGGACGGTATCCGGGGCTTTGTAAAGGAACTGAATAAGGGGAAAGAAGCGGTGCATGATGTGATCTATTTTGAGGGTGAGACCGAAGGCGTGCAGGCACAGATCGCATTCCAGTATGTGAATGAATTTCATGAAAATGTCCTTGGCTTTTGTAACAATATCTATAATGCGGAAGGCGGCACGCATATCACGGGCTTTAAGACCATCTTTACGACGGTTATCAATAATTATGCAAGGCAGCTTGGCAGTCTGAAGGAAAAAGATGCCAATTATACGGGAGCGGACGTTCGTAACGGCATGACAGCTGTCATCAGCATCAAACATCCGGATCCCAGATTTGAAGGGCAGACTAAGACGAAGCTGGATAATCAGGACGCCGCAAAAGCAATCAGCAAGATCACGGGTGACGAGCTGGTGCACTATTTCGACCGTAATCTGGAGACCTTAAAAAATGTGATCAGCTGTGCGGAGAAGGCGGCTAAGATTCGTAAGAGCGAGGAAAAAGCTAAGACTAACATGTTGAGCAAACAGAAGTTTTCCTTTGATTCCAATGGGAAGCTTGCCAACTGCGGATCTAAGGATGCTTCGAAATGCGAGATCTTTATTGTAGAGGGTGATTCGGCGGGAGGCAGCGCAAAGACAGCAAGAAACCGTGAATATCAGGCGATCCTTCCGATCCGGGGTAAGATTTTAAATGTTGAGAAAGCAAGTATTGATAAAGTGCTTGCCAATGCCGAGATCAAGACGATGATCAATGCTTTCGGATGTGGTTTTTCCGAGGGTTACGGCAATGATTTTGATATCAGCAAGCTGCGTTATGACAAGATCATCATTATGGCAGATGCCGATGTGGATGGCGCGCATATCTGTACATTACTGCTGACCTTATTCTACCGTTTTATGCCGGAGCTGATTCAGGAGGGACATGTATATATTGCCATGCCGCCTCTGTATAAGGCGATTCCGTCAAAGGGTAAGGAGGAATACCTTTATGACGATGCTGCCCTGGCGAGATACCGTAAAACCCACAAAGGACCCTTTACCCTGCAGCGGTATAAGGGGCTGGGCGAAATGGATGCGGAGCAGCTCTGGGAGACGACGCTTGATCCGGAACGGAGGATGCTGAAATTAGTCAGCATCGATGATCCCATGATTGCCAGCGATACCACTGAGCTTCTGATGGGCAACGACGTACCGCCGAGGAAAGCATTTATCTATTCCAATGCAAGGGAAGCGCAGCTGGACATCTAAGAAAGTTGATATTACAAAATTATAAAACTTATGTAATGTAAGCCGGATTGCAGATATTACAAAATCGTAAAACTTTATTTAAACTTTAAATAATATTTTTTATTAAACAATAAAATTTGAAAATGAAGGATTTTCAAAGAATTTTACGATGAGGTTTACATAACTCGAAGTTTGCGTATCCATGTTCCAAAAATGATTTCATAACATGATGTTTTTGGAACATGGATATGCAAACAAAAAGTTATGTAAGCCGGAGTGAACCAGAGTAAACCGGATTACAGATAGGACAAAATAAGCAGCACAAGGAGTAACCAATATGGACAGTCGAATCTTAAAGACCGAGTATTCTGAGGTAATGCAGAAATCCTATATAGACTATGCGATGAGCGTCATCGTGGCAAGAGCCCTTCCGGACGTCAGGGACGGCTTAAAGCCGGTGCAGAGAAGAACTTTATATGATATGCACGAGCTGGGAATCCGCTATGACAGGCCTTACCGTAAAAGCGCGCGTATTGTCGGCGATACCATGGGTAAATACCATCCCCACGGCGACAGTTCCATTTATGATGCGCTTGTTGTTATGACGCAGGATTTTAAGAAGGGACTGCCGCTGGTAGACGGGCATGGCAACTTTGGCAATATCGAAGGCGACGGCGCGGCGGCTATGCGATATACGGAAGCAAGGCTTATGAAGATCACCCAGGAAGGGCTTCTGGCTGATCTGGATAAGGACGTAGTCGATTTTATGCCGAACTTTGATGAGACGGAAAAAGAGCCGACGGTACTTCCGGCGAAGTTCCCGAATCTTCTTGTAAATGGAACGGAAGGTATTGCCGTGGGTATGGCGACAAATATTCCGCCGCACAATCTGGTGGAAGTGATCGATGCGACTAAGGCATATATCCGCAATCCGGAGATTTCCACAGAAGAACTGATGAAATATGTTAAGGGGCCGGATTTCCCGACGGGCGGCATTGTGATCAATAAAGACGAGCTGGCGGAAATCTACAGCACCGGCGCGGGTAAGATCAAGCTGCGCGGTAAAGTGGAAATAGAGAAGGGCAAGGCAGGAAAGGTTTCCCTTGTAGTTACGGAGATCCCGTTTACCATGATCGGTCAGAACATCTCCAAATTCTTGCAGGATGTGGCTGCGCTTGTGGAGAATAAAAAGACCACGGATGTCATTGATATTTCCAATCAGTCCTCCAAAGAAGGAATCCGTATCGTCATTGAATTAAAAAAGGATACGGATGTTGAGAATTTTACCAATATGCTTTACAAGAAGACCAAGCTGGAGGATACTTTCGGCGTTAATATGCTGGCGATCGTGGATGGCAGACCGGAAACCATGGGCATCCGTGATATCATCCGTCATAATGTGGACTTTCAGTTTGAGGTCGCACAGCGCAAATATACGACGCTGTTGCAAAAAGAGCGGGAAAAGAAAGAGATCCAGGAAGGACTGCTTAGGGCATGTGATGTGATCGATCTGATCATTGAGATCCTGCGCGGCTCCAAGGATAAAGCCATGGCGAAAAACTGTCTTGTGGAAGGGAATACCGACGGCATTAAATTCCAAAGCAGCGCATCACAGATCATGGCGCAGATGCTTCGGTTTACGGAACGTCAGGCGGATGCCATCCTGGAATTAAGACTATATCGATTGATCGGTCTGGAGATCAATGCATTAAAGAAGGAATATGAACAGACGACTACTAATATTTATCGTTATGAGGATATCTTAGACCGCCGGGATTCCATGGCACAGGTCATCATTCAGGAACTGGATGATATCCGTAAGGAATATGGCAGACCGAGACGGACAGCCATTGAAAATGCCAGTGAAGCGGTTTTTGAAGAAAAGAAGATGGAGGAAATGGATGTTGTCTTTTTGATGGACCGTTTTGGTTATGGAAAGACCATTGATATACCTACTTATGAGCGAAATAAAGAGACCATCGACGCAGAATTTCCTACCGTTGTGTTCTGTAAGAATACCGGAAAGATCTGTGCATTTACCAATACGGGTATGCTGTATTCTATAAAGACGGCGGATTTCCCCTTTGGGAAGTTTAGGGATAAGGGAGTGCCGGTTGATAATGTCAGCAGCTACGATTCCCAGAAGGAAGATATTATTTATGTAGCTTCCCAGTCGGAATTGAATCTGTACCGGTTATTATTTGTCACAAAGAGGGCAATGCTTAAAGTGGTGGATGGCGGAGAATTTGATGTGGCAAAGCGTGTTGTGGCGGCATCAAAACTGCTTGATGGGGATGAAGTGCTTCTGATCTCTCCGATGAATGAGAAAAAAGAGCTTGTGATGCAGTCGAAAGCGGGATATTTCCTAAAGATCGACGCGGAAGAAGTCCCGGAGAAAAAGAAGGCTGCGGTAGGCGTCCGGGGGATGAAGATCACGGACAAGGAAGAACTGGAAGCAGCATATATTGTACAGGGAACGGAAGACGTCATTATTGAATATAAGGAGAAACCTCTGAATCTAAGCAGGATGCGGACGGCAAACAGGGATACGAAAGGGACGAAGCCTAAATAAATATACTGATGCCGGGAATGCCGAAGTTTTGATTTTCGTTGACATTTTATGGTGGATAAGGTAAGCTGAGATAGTGATTAGTCCCTTTGGAAATATTTTCCAAAAGGGTTTGCGGAATGGAAGATAATGAGGTCAGTTATGCGGGTCATAGCAGGAACAGCACGGAGATTACAATTAAAGACGCCGGAAGGCAAAGATACGCGCCCGACAACAGACAGGATCAAGGAAACGTTATTCAATATGATACAGAATGATGTGCCGGGAGGCGTATTTGTAGATCTTTTTTCCGGAAGCGGCGGGATTGGGATCGAAGCGCTGAGCAGAGGCGCGAAGAAAGCGTATTTTGTAGAGAATGACAGACGCGCTATTGATTGCATTGAAGCGAATCTTAAGCATACAAGGCTGACTGAGAATGCCATGGTGTTAAAACAGGACGCTGTGACGGCGCTGCAGTACAGTATTCACGAACCGGCGGATGTGATCTTTGCAGATCCGCCTTATCAGAAGGGATATCACCGAATGCTTCTTATGGCGGCGGCAGGAAGCAGGGCTGTAACGGAAGATACCCTGCTGATCATAGAGGAGACAAAAGAAGAAGATTTTTCTTTCTGCACGGAACTGGGATTTGAGATGATCAAGGAGAAAATCTATAAGTCCAACAAACACGTATTTCTTAAAAAAAGGAGATGAAATGAAAAAGGCCATTTACCCCGGTAGTTTTGATCCGGTGACATTCGGGCATCTTGATGTGATCCATCGTGCGTCAACAATGTTTGATGAACTGGTGGTCAGCGTTTTAAATAATAAGGCAAAAAGTCCATTGTTTTCCGCAGAGGAACGTGTTAAAATGTTACAGGAAGCCACGAAGGATATCAGTAACATAAAGATCACGTCTTTCAGCGGGCTTCTGATCGACTATGCTAAGGAGATCGACGTACACATTGCAATCAGGGGACTGCGGGCTATTACGGATTTTGAATATGAACTGCAGATCGCCCAGACGAACCGCAAGCTGTCAGAAGGGGAGCTTGATACGGTATTCTTAACGACCAGTTTGGAATATGCATACCTTAGTTCTTCCTCAGTAAAAGAGATTGCCAGTTTTGGCGGGGATGTATCGCAATGCGTTCCGCCGTTTGTGATGGAGAAGATATACAACAGATATCGTGAAATTAATGGATCGCAGTTATGAAAGACAAGTTATAATATGCGGTCATGGCAAGCCGGATAAAGATTTGCCCGAAGGAAAGGAGTTATTATAAGGATGGCAAGAATAAGCGGAAATAAGACTACGAGTGAGATAGAAACAGTTATCGAGGAAATAGAAATTTATATTGATAACTGCAAACCATCAAGGCTTTCACCGAGCAAGGTGATCGTGAATCGTGAGGAAATGGAGGATCTTCTTAGAAAATTAAGAAAAGCAGTTCCGGAGGAAGTGGAACGGTATCGTAAGATCATCAGCAATAAAGAGGAGATTGAACGCGACGCGACGATGCGCGCTCAGGATATGCTGAAAAAGACGCAGGAAAAGACGGATCAGCTTGTAAGCGACAATGAGATTGTGTCCAGAGCAAATAGCTGGGCGAATGATATCGTACAGGCGGCATATGAACAGGGACAGCAGATCGTTGATCAGGCACAGGTAGAAGCTAACGAGTATAAAGAGCAGGCGCAGAAGTATCTTACGGATATGCTTGCCAACCTGCACCAGATCATATATCAGTGTCTTAATGAAACTTCCAAGAATACGTCAAAGCTGATGGATTCCTTAAATAAAGTGGCCGGCGAGGTGCAGTCCAATCTTGACGAATTAAACCCGCCAGCGCCCCAAAAATCAGCTGCAGTAAATAAGCTGGATATCTTAGGCGGTATTACAGAAGAATAAAAATAACGGAAACCGGTTTTTGCGAAACCGGTTTCTTATACTTTATCTTATCAAAAATTGCAGAATGACAAATAATAATGCGCCCTGTAATATCTTATCACGGACATAGGTCAATATGGACAGACCGGAACCTTTGATCATGCAGATTGTCTGCCCGATACAGCAGATGCCCCCAAACGTCATAAACGGCAGGGTGCGAAGAAGGATGCTGCCGGTATCCCATAGACCGGCATCGCTGCTGAAGCTCTGGATGCCTGATGTGATCTCAATCAGATTACCCAGAATAAGGCTGTATGTCTGATCAAGATTTATAAGCCGCAGGGGAAGAAGAAATAAACGGAAAAAGATGATATAACCCGCCAGCCTGACGATGGAGGAAAGCGCGTCGGTAATGCCGTAATCTATCATCTCAGTAATGCTTCTGGTTGTCTGACTGTGTGAGAGCGTCTCCGGAAGCGGTGCAGCAACAGGTTTATTTTTGTGGGACAGGAGAAAACCGTAAAGCAGCGGACATCCGTAAAACAAAAGCAGCACCGGTATTTTAGGAAGCACAGGAAATAACTGACAATAGATGCTGACCAGAAAGACAGGGCTTAGATTGTTGCAGAAGCCGAGAAGATACTGGCCCTGTTCCTGACTGAGCTGCTTTTCCTTTACCAGTTTGGCGCTGAGATATGCCCCGATGGGAAAACCGCATAAAAATCCCAGAAGCAGGACAAGGCAGCCGTAAGAATCCAGATGATAAACCGAAGACAGCAGTGGGATGCGGAAACGGTATTTTTTAAGGTTTAAAAAGATATAAAGGATAATATTGGACAGGATCATTGCAGGAAATAATGTAGGCAGAAGGCTTTGATACCAGATGAGTATGCTTTCCCGGATCAGCGGCAGCGCGGTTTTCGGAAAGCAGAGCAGTATTGCAAGCAGCAGAAAACAAAATATAAGCAGGAATATATTCCTGTATGATATGGAAGATGCAAAATGCTTGGATAATGAACGACCGGACATAATAATATTCCACTATAGTCTTGGATAAAATATATGAGATAAGGAAATCGATTTATGATGCGTTTGGACCGTTTTCTTGCAATAAATAAATACGGCACAAGACAGGACGTCAAGAAAATGATCCGTGCCGGCAGAGTTGCGGTGGATGGACAGGCGGTTAGAAGTCCGGAATACAAGCTGGATGAGGAAACGGCGGAAGTTACGGTGGACGGCAGGATCATAAGTTATGAAAAGAACCATTATCTCATGCTGTATAAACCGGCAGGCTGTGTTTCTTCGACTTATGAAAAAGGAGAACGTTCTGTGCTGTCCTATATCAATGAGGCATATGCCGATGATCTGTTTCCGGTAGGAAGGCTGGATAAAGATACGCAGGGACTTTTGCTGTTGACCGATGACGGCGTATTGGCGCATCAGCTGTTATCGCCGTCAAAGCATGTTGATAAACGGTATTACGTAGAATTGGAAAAAGAAGTATCGGAAGATGCGGTCAAGAAGTTTCAGGAAGGGATCGACATTGGAGATGAAGACAGGACGATGCCCGCCGTCTTAGAATTTACTTCTCATCCGCGTCATGTGTATGTGACGCTTCACGAAGGCAGATACCACCAGATCAAGCGGATGTTTGAGGCGTTGGATAACCGTGTGGCGTATTTGAAACGGATCTCCATGAAAGAACTTGTGCTGGATGAGGCGCTTAAGCCGGGGGAGTATAGAAAGCTGACAGAAGAAGAAATCAAAAAACTAAAGTATGGAGGTGGATTATGCGGATCGCACTAATTACGGGAGCATCATCGGGAATCGGAAAATGGTTTGCCTTATATACGGCATGTTACCGGAAGCATATTGATGAATTGTGGCTTGTGGCGCGCAATAAGCGTTGCCTTAAGACTGTTGGGGAGAAGATCACCCGTCATACGGGGATTCCCTGCAGGATTGTCGCGGCGGANNATATGTTTTATATTGAGCAGCTATTGATACGGCAGGATCCGGAGATCGAACTTTTGATCAACTGTGCAGGTTATGGGATGATCGGCAGCTTTAAACAGATGAAGCCGAGGGATTTAAGGGGGATGATCCGTTTAAACTGCGAAGCGTTGACTGTGCTGACAAAACTCTGTATTCCGTATTTGCACCGCGGTTCTATGATGATCAATGTAGCGTCGGCNNTCCGCCGCGACAATCCTGCAGGTGCCGCAGTCAGATTTTGCTGTCTATGCGGCGACGAAAAGTTATGTTCTCAGCCTTTCAAGGGCCCTTGGAAAAGAACTGAAAAAATTGGGCATCCGGGTAATGACCGTATGTCCCGGCTGCATCGATACGCCGTTTTTTACCAGAGCAGAGCAGTATCAGGGGATGAGACCCTATAAGAAATATTTTATGGCAGATCCGCGTGCCGTTGTCAGAACGGCAATGATCGATGCTGCAAAGGGAAAAAGGATGTCGATCTATGGCGGGGCGATCCGCTGGCTTTATTGGATCGCTAAGTGGATGCCGGATGCAGTACTCAGATTATTTTATTGATAAGAGGGGTAAGACGTTTCAGTGAACAAGATCATAAAAGGGGATATGGGATACTTGGAAAAACAAATGCAGCGGGAACTGATTAAGACGCTGCTCCTTTTTGCGTCTGCTTTCGGAGTATTGTTGATTGGAATCATTATCGCGGGAACAAAGAATAATCTGCTGACGATCGTTGCAGTATTGGGACTTTTGCCGGCGTCCAAGGAGCTGATCACCTGTATCATGTTTTCCCGGGCGAAGAAATATAGCTGTCCGCAGGCATTATATGATGGCGTACAGGAGGTCATTGCCCCTGGTGAAAGCAGCAGCGGTGAGCATGATCAGGACGGTGCAGAGGATTGTCTGCTTGCAGTATATGATCTTTATATGACTGCGCAGGAGAATAATTATCCAATCCTTTCCATGTGCTGTCGCAATAAGACACTGATCGGCATTGCCGACTGGGAAAAATTTGATTATAAAAAAGCGGAGGATCATATTCAGATCATGTTAAAGCAGAATGGCCATAAGAATGTGGCTGTAAAGATCTTCTCGGAACAGGAGATGTACATAAACAGGATAAGGGAGTTAAATGGGCAGAAAGCGAAGAATGCGGAAGAAGATCAGGCAATTCTTCGTCTGATGCTGAATCTGTCGTTATGACATAAGCGTTATGAAAGAGATCATTATACAGGAAAAGGACGCAGGACAGCGTCTTGATAAATTCTTAAAAAAATATTTTCGGGCCGCCGGCACAGGGTTTTT
This sequence comes from Lachnospiraceae bacterium UBA7481, assembly GCA_002478505.1. Lineage (GTDB taxonomy): Bacteria > Bacillota > Clostridia > Lachnospirales > Lachnospiraceae > NK4A136. The sequence goes on along the minus strand of DLOP01000103.1, from coordinate 8,518 downwards.
ATATAAAATGCTGCGCGGCAAAAATATTGTCTTAAATGAAAAAAAGGCAGAAGGCAAAGAGCTCCTGCAGACGCAGGATTCGATCAGAGTGTTCTTTTCGGACGAAACATTTGAAAAAATGAGAGGAACGGTATGCGGCGGACATTTGGATCAAGACGGGGTATCAAAGATCTATGGGAAAGCATACCGGGAATTAAAAGGCATCAGGGTGCTGTGGGAAACCGATGATCTGATCTTTCTGGATAAACCGGCAGGCGTCTTAAGCCAGCAGGATCGACAGGAAAGCATTTCCCTAAACGAATGGATCACAGGATATCTTCTGGCAGATGGTCAGCCGGTTGAGCTGTCACATTACCGGCCGTCGGTATGCAACCGCCTTGACCGTAATACCAGCGGTATCGTGATCGGAGCAAAGACTTATGCGGGAAGCCGTCTGGCGGCCGGGCTGATCAAAGAGCACAGACTGAAAAAATATTATTATGCGGTTGTGGAGGGAAAGCTTCAGACAGGAACGAAAGAGTCCGCAGCTATGACTTATTTGTCCGGATTTTTATATAAAGACCGTCAATCCAATCGGGTAACGGTCTATCGTGATATGATGGAAATTCCTGAACAGCATCGGAGGGAAGCTGCAAGGATCGAGACGAATTATCGTGCGCTAGAGTATAAAACCGGTTTTACTTTACTGGAGGTAGAGCTGATCACCGGTAAGACGCATCAGATCAGGGCGCATCTGGCCTCCATAGGGCATCCGCTGGCAGGCGATCTGAAATACGGCGGACATCCTTACCGGAGTCCTGACGGAAGTATTAAGAAAGCGCAGATGCTTCATGCCGGAAAGATCGTCTTTCCAAAGCTGCCGGAGAGTTTGGGACCGATATCCGGCAAGAGCATTGAATGTCCGATGCCGGAATATTTCTGGTGATTGATAATTTGGGGCAATTACTTTTAGGATTTTCATTTAAGGACAGGTATGCTATACTGTTGTGGGAATAAGTTTTATTGTTCATGACATAACTGCAGTAAAAATAGAAAGGTAAGGTTACTGATTTGACAAACAGGATGATACATACGCCGGAGGGCGTCAGGGATATTTACGGGATGGAGTTTGCAAGAAAGCGAAGGGTGAAGGAGGAACTTCATCAGAAGCTTTCCTTATACGGATATGAGGATATTCAGACACCGGCGTTTGAATTTTTTGATATTTTCAGCAGGGAGGTTGGAACAACGCCTTCACGGGAATTGTATAAATTTTTTGATAAGGAAGGCAATACCCTGGTGCTCCGTCCGGATTTTACGCCTTCGATCGCAAGGTGCGCCGCAAAATATTTTATGGACGATGCAGCGCCGATCCGTCTGTGCTATGAGGGCAATGTATTCACCAATGGTTCAGAACTGCAGGGGAAATTAAAGGAGACCACGCAGCTTGGGGCGGAACTGATCGGGGAACCCAGCGTAGATGCGGATGCGGAGATGCTCTGCATGGTTGTTGATGGGTTAAAAGCCTGTGGATTTGAGGAATTTCAGGTTAGTATTGGTGAGATGAATTATTTTAAAGGACTTTGTGAAGAAGCGGCGCTCTCTGAAGAGACGCTGGATGAGCTTAGAAGCAGTATTTCAGCGAAGAATTATTTTGGAGCAGAGGAGCTTTTGAAAAGAAATCATGTGACGGAGGAGACGGTCAGACTGCTTCTGGAAGCGTCTGAGATCAGTTCCATAGAGGAGCTGGGAGCTTTAAAAACGAATATAAAAAATGAACGTTCATTGCTTGCTATAGAGCGTCTGGAACAGGTCTATGAGCTGATGAAAAATCGGTACGGCATGGAAAAATATATTTCCTTTGATCTTGGTATGCTTTCAAAATTCCATTATTATACCGGCATTATTTTTAAAGCATATTTTCCCTTCCGCATATGGAATCGCTTCTTTTTATCCAAGGGACCGGATGTGCCGACTTATGTGGAATACGGTGCGGCTGATATCGGCGTGGTCGGAAAAGATACGATCATGGAGGAGGGCAGGCGCGCTTTTGAAGTGCTTGACCTCGGTTTTGGCAAATGCCGTATGTGCGTATGTGGTCCGGCGTCCGCGAGGGAATTGTTGGAGCATCATGAGATGATCCGCGTTGCCAGCAAATATCCGCGGATCGCCAAAGATTATTTTCATAACCAGAGGTTCCAGACTGTTGATATCATCAAATTAAACGGTTCTGTCGAATTGGGACCCATCGTGGGTCTGGCGGATGTGATCGTGGATATTGTGGAGACCGGCTCCACGCTAAGGGAAAACGGTCTGGAGGTTTTAGAGGAGATCTGCCCGCTGTCTGCGAGAATGATCGTCAATCAAGTCAGTATGCGGATGGAGAATGAACGTATACGGAAGATCATTGGAGAACTAAAAGAACTTGTCAAATAGAAAACGTGCCTTTTGGATCAACATTGGAAAATAAACTACAGGAGGGGAGCCTGTCAATGCGTATTGAACGATTAAATCAGGAAAATAAAACCGCACTTAAGGAGATGCTGCAGAAGCGCAGCACGAATCATTTTGAAGAATATGAAAAAACTGTCCGGGAGATTCTGGAGGATGTAAAAAAGCGCAAAGATGAAGCGCTATTTGAATATACGGAGAAATTTGATCATGTGGTTGTTTCCAAGGAAAATGTCAAGGTGACGGAGGCAGAGATCGCTGAGGCGATGGCGCAGGTTCCGTCAGAATTTATCGGTGTTCTGGAAAGGGCGTCAGAGAATATCCGCGATTTTCATGAGAAACAAAAACGGATCAGCTGGATCGATACAAAAGAGGACG
>DLOP01000103.1:0-5551 GCA_002478505.1 Lachnospiraceae bacterium UBA7481 | reverse complement strand
CTGGCGGCTGCCAAGATTGCCGGCGTTGACGAGGTTTATAAGGCCGGAGGCGCGCAGGCCATCGCGGCATTGGCATATGGAACAGAGAGTATTCCCAAAGCAGATAAGATCTGCGGTCCGGGCAATATCTTTGTTGCCCTTGCGAAAAAAGCGGTTTTTGGTCAGGTGAGCATTGATTCGGTGGCGGGACCCAGTGAGATCCTTGTGCTTGCAGACGAGACGGCGGATCCGCTTTATGCGGCGGCGGACCTGTTATCCCAGGCGGAGCATGATGAGATGGCATCCGCCATTATGATCACAACATCCTCAGAGCTTGCCGAAAAAGTGTCAAAGGAAGCGGAACGGATGGCAAAAGAACTGGAACGCTCTGAAATTATCCGCAAATCTTTAGATCAGTTTGGAATGATCTATGTGGCGGATACCATGGAAGATGCAATCGAGGCAGCGAATGAGATTGCTTCGGAACATCTGGAGATCCTTACAAAAGATCCGTATGAGATCATGACAAAGATCAAGAACGCCGGCGCGATCTTTTTGGGACAGTATTCCTCGGAACCGTTGGGGGATTATTTTGCGGGACCCAATCATATCCTGCCAACCAATGGAACGGCAAGATTCTTTTCCCCGCTGAATGTGGATGACTTTATGAAGAAAAGCAGTATTATCGCATACTCTTACGAGGCATTGGAGAAGGCGCATAAAGACATTATCTTTTTTGCAAAGCAGGAAGGGCTGACAGCGCATGCCAATTCCATACAGGTTCGATTTCCGGAAGGATAAACTGTGCCATGATATAATCAGAGTGGCAAATCGGAAGTTAAGGAGACCAGATAAATGTATATAAAATTAGTTAGACCGACCCATGAATATGCGGAGCAAGTCATGCAATACAAGGAAGATATGATTTCTAATAACGACAGTTTTCATGGCTGCGCAGGGCTTGAAGAAGTCAATTCTTTTTCTGAGTGGATCGATTTTGAAAGTCGATTGAAAAGAAAATATGGCGAAGGTTATGTCCCATCAGAGGTGTTTTTAGGAGTTCGGATGGAAGATGAAAAGGTTGTGGGTATGATTGATTATAGACACCCTTTATCGCCTTTTTTACTGCAATATGGTGGGAATATTGGTTACAGTGTTTTGCCATCAGAGCGTCGAAAAGGCTATGGCGGTGAAATGTTAAAATTAATGTTGTCTATTTGCAGGGAATACGGAGAAAGAAGGATTTTGCTTACCTGTGATAAAACCAACGATGCTTCACGACGAACAATCGTGAAAAATGGCGGCAAGTTGGAAAATGAAGTAATAGATGAAGTTGGGTTAAGTGAGTGCGGGATCATGCAGCGATACTGGATCATGCTGTAACTTTTGATTTATCAGGTACTGCACTTGCCTTGCTTTTTTATTAGGCACATTGTATAATATATTCTATTAGAAATTGGAGTGAAGTTTTACATAACTTGAAGTTTGCACATCAATGTTCCAAAAATGATTTCATTTATGATGTTTTTGGAACATTGATGTGCAAACAAAAAGTTATGTAAACTGGATTTTGTTATAAAAAAAGAGTAGTTTGAATGGCCATACAGTTTTAGGAGAAAAAGATGAAAAAAAAGCTGAAGACACTTGCGATAGCATTAGTTCTTTCGCTGACAGTGCTGACAGGCTGCGGCAAACCCAAACCGACAGTGGAATCTCTTGTTGATGATATGTTTGACATTGAATCCCAGACTGCAGAGGTAGATATAGATATTGAGTGTTCAATATCGGCAAAGGGATTGAGTTTTGATGCTGCTGCTGGCGGAGATTTAGAGATGCAGGTTTCCGGCATGAATGGAAAAGGCGCCCAGACGAGCTACATTGATGGTAAGATGACTTCGGAAATACAAGTACTTGACATTGATGAAGAAACGGAATTCAAGGCATATTTGATTGTAGATGACGGAACGGTTAAGAGCTATTCATATATTGATGGTGAGTACACATGGTATATGGCGGAATCGGATGATGATTTTTTGGATCAGGATACCATTGATAAGATGACCGAGACGATGAAGGATGTTTTGAAAGAGAATGGCGAGCTTGCTGAAGATACTGTGGAAGTAGAAGACGAGGAGTGCTATGTGATCACGGCTGCGATTGAAGGCCGTGACTGGGCAGATATCTTAAAGCCGATGCAGGGCATGATTGATGATGCAATGGAAGGAACAGGCGTGGATATTGACATGCTTTCCTGGTTCAAGTATTGCTCCGCAGATATTACCTATTACATTTCCAAGGATACCGGTCATCTGGTGAAAACTGAGATGGATATGTCTGATACAGATCTTCACAGCATGCTAAGGCAGATGATGAAGGATATCGGCTTGAAGGAAACGCTTGACGAATACGATAATATGGTCGATGGGATCACTTTTTCAAAGTTTTATGTTTCTGTAGTGTTATCTGACGTCAATGATACGGAAGTAGATGTTCCGGATGATGTGATAGATGATGCGGTAGAGATGGATGACTCGTATGTAATCGACTTGCTCACAGGTGGCACAGGGGACGATCCGAATGAATCTGTGGATGAAGAATATTATACCTTGAACAAATGCGATGAATCGGGTGAAAAACTTGTTGATGTTTGCGTAAGCGGTCCATGGATTTATGATGATAAACATTCTGATGATGGGAAAGATATGTTCTTAGAACATAAGGAGGGTGGATTTATCTATATCTGCAATCAGGCGTTTGAACCAATATATACTTATGCGGCTGCTTATGCTAGAGGAGAAAGCGCAGATGACTCCGATAGGGAATATTATGAGGAGATGGGTTTTCTGGATTATGATTGCGACTTTAGAGTGGTCGGCACTGCGTTTTATGGAAGCAAGCTAATCTTTGCGGAAGAATCTTATACTTATGATGACGGCAGCGGGGCAGGACTGGATGAAGAATATACTTATCTGCTGATTGCTTATTCTGATGGCGGTTTTATGGAGTTTTTGATGATAGACTTTTATAACATGGATGTTGATGACTGGTCTGATGAGGATTTTGAGAAACTGGCAAGGGATCTGTTTGGTAATTAATATATAATGAACGGAGGATAGGGATGAGAACAGCTAAAATAGAACGTAAGACAAAGGAAACAGAGATCAAGATGTCCATTAATCTGGATGGCAGCGGAAAGTCCAATATTAAGACGGGGATCGGATTCTTTGATCATATGCTGGAGGGATTTGCCAGACACGGATTTTTTGATCTTGATGTTACGGTGAATGGGGATCTATCTGTTGACGGGCATCATACGGTAGAGGATACCGGGATCGTCCTTGGAAATGTTATTGCAAAAGCATCCGGAGATAAAAAGGGCATGGCACGATACGGCTATTTTATCCTGCCAATGGATGATGCGCTGGTTCTCTGCTCCATCGATTTCTGCGGCAGACCGTATCTGCAGCTTGATTGTGAAATACCGTCAGAACGCTGCGGCTATTTTGAAACGGAATTATTACAGGAGTTCTTTTATGCGGTAGCCTATTCCGCCGGAATGAATATACATATAAAAAAGATTTCAGGAACAAATTCCCACCACATCATTGAGGCATGTTTTAAGGCATTTGCCAAAGCGCTGGATATGGCCACTGCTATAGAGCCGCGTGTAAAAGACGTTCTTAGCACGAAAGGAAAATTATAAATCAGATACGACAGAAAGCAGATAAAACTGATTAAAACAGAGGGAGTGTGCCGATGAAGTCAAAAGCGAATATAAAAAAAGACAGCGCAACGATCTGTTTTAGTTTTTATGTGTTTGGAGCTGCTCTGACTCTGGTTATCTTTTTGCTCACATTTATTATGGCTGAAAAAAAATCAGAGCCGGTCGCGTTTTCCGATCAGTGGTATACTGATATGGTGATGACTCAGAAAGCAGATCTGAGGTATCCTGAGTCTGAGTATTTTCAAAATTCATTTTATGCTGTTTTGCCGGACCGTCTTCAGATGGGGGACTGTCTGTGGTTTCAATACAAAAACGGTTATTATACAGTATCTGTAGATGGCAAGATCAGATCGGAGAATATTTCAGAAGGTTATTCGGTGATCTACGGGAAGACGACAGGAGCAAACTGGGCGTGCGTCCCGCTTGATGGAGAAGACGCTTCCAAGATAATACAGATCAGCTTTATGCCAAGCTATGACGATCATCACAGCGCGTATATTGATGAAATATATATCGGGCAGGCGATCGGCACGATGCGTCTTGCCATATCAGACCGGCTGTTGGAAATGACTCTGTGTATATTGATGATGGCTTCCGGCGCTGTTCTGGTCCTGTTGTATATCGTTTTTTCAACGCTGGTCAAGGGACTGCCGAAAGAACTGCTTTATCTTGGTACATTTGCATTCTTTACCTCGTTATGGTCGCTGTGTGAATTGAATGTGCTGCAGATCTTCACATCCAAAAATGCTGCTGTCTTTAATAATCTGACCTGCATGACGCTGATGCTGATCGCATTTCCGCTTGTGCTTTATTTTAAGACGGATCTTGATAAAAAAAACAAATATCTGACGCCGCTTTATGCATTTCTCATGGTGCTTAATTTTACAATCTGCTGTGTTTTGCATTTTAGCGGTTTGTATGATTTTCATACCACGCTGTGGCTGACGCATACCATGATCGGGATAGGTTCTCTTCTGATCGTATATGCTAATTTTATCAGATGCTATAAAAACCCTGACCGGACAAAAAGCGATATCCCTTTGGCAATATGCATGATATTATTTGTTGCTGCATGGGTCACGGATATTATAAGATATTATCTTGGCGGCTTCAATGATTCCTCTCATTATACGAGAATCGCGCTTACAATTTACGTCATTGCACTCTGCATTAAGAGCCTTGTCTATCTGGTTGCTATGGTAAGAAAGGGAATGAGGGCGGATATCATAGCGCATCTTGCCTATGAGGACGGTCTGACGGGTCTTGGCAACCGTACCGCCTATGACGAAAGACTGGAATCGTTGAAAAAGAGGGCGCTTACCATCTTTGTATTTGATATCAACAATTTAAAATATGTGAATGATACTTTTGGACACCCGAGTGGAGACGAACTGATCAGGGCAGGGGCGGAGATCATTGCAGACGTATTTGGCGATGTGGGTAAATGTTACCGTACCGGCGGGGATGAGTTTGTCTGCCTGACAGACAGCATTGTTGACGCTGACAGCTACGCAGAACAGTTTCACAGGAGCATCAGGGAATTTAATCAGGCCCATACCCTTGAATTTCCGCTGGCAATAGCGCTTGGGTATGAAACCTTCGACGGAGGAAGCGATATTTCTTCCGCGGTGGAGAATGCGGATCAGAGGATGTATGAGAATAAAAAAGAACTGAAGAAATTAGATAAACATCAATATGCAAGAAGTTAAAAGCGTATTGAGAAAAAGTAAATCAGGAAAGGTATAGTATCAACATGAATCAGAAAAAATTTACGGCATCTATTTATTTATATCTTGGACAGGCAGTCAGGGGGTTGCATGATACTGTCCTTGGCATAATTTAACCCAG
>DLOP01000177.1:27203-27403 GCA_002478505.1 Lachnospiraceae bacterium UBA7481 | reverse complement strand
CCGTCCAGTCCCAGTGTCTGGACAATCTGATCCATAAATGATTTTTCAACTTCACCGCCATCCAGTTGGACGGGAAGAACAATATTTTCATAGACATTTAACACGGGCACCAGATTATATGCCTGAAAAACAAAGCCGATCTTACGGCGGCGGAAAATGGTCAGGGCTTCGTCTTTTAAAGAAAAAATATCCTTTCCATC
>DLOP01000177.1:25261-27158 GCA_002478505.1 Lachnospiraceae bacterium UBA7481 | reverse complement strand
ATTTTCCGCTTCCCGATGTTCCCACAACGGCGACAAATTCTCCTTTATCAACAGAAAAATTGACGCCATCCAATGCGTGAACGGCATTTTCGCCGGAGCCGTAGATTTTTTTCAGATCTTTTGCTTGTAATATTTCCATATTCAATTATCCGCCTTTCGTTTTCTGGAAGCAGCCTTTGCTGCGAGCAATTAGAAGTTCTTCTCACGATGCGAGACATAGAACTTCTTTGCGAAGCAGCCTTTGCTGCGAGCAATTAGAAGTTCTTCTCACATTGATTATCTCATAAGATTCTTTCCACATTCTAACAGAAGGGAAATTAATTATGACAATTTTGTAAGAATTTGAAATGACTAGACAGTTTATCTGATAAATAAAGGATCATAAAAAATTTTTATCTAGGCAGAAATACGGAAAAACAGCTTCCCTCTCCGGGATGGGAGGTTACTTTGATATAGCCGTTTTCCTCACTGATGATTTTCCTTGCAAGATAAAGTCCGATGCCGACGCCGTCAAAGTTTTTTACATTTTCCGACCGGAAAAAGCGGGTGAAGATTTTGGGGATTTCTTCTTCTGATATGCCGATACCGGTATCCGCAATATCAATACGTGTAAAGATTTCATATTCTGTGACTGAAATGGTGATACTGCCCTGCTCTGTATATTTGACGGCGTTATCCACAATATTACCGATTGCTTCGGCAGTCCATTTGGTATCTAAGACAGCATAAGCGTCTGTATCTGACATATGCAGTGTCAGCCCCTTTGCTTCCGCCTTGGGAAGATACTGGCTGTATATTGTCAAAAGAACAGGCTGTACTGCTTCTTTGGATGGTGATAAGGATAAAATGCCGTTTTCCAGCCGGGACAGCTTGACTAAGGAATCAATCAGGAAGCGAAGCTTTTCCGTCTGGTTATGGAGCGCCTCTACATTGCTTCTGGCGCTGTCCGGCAATTCTTCCTCCTCAAGGAGTTCACTGTAAAGAAGAAGGTTAGCAATAGGTGTTTTGGTTTGATGGGAAATGTCTGCAATTAATGTTTTGATCTTATCCTTCTCCGACGCGGTTTTTCTTGCGGAAACCGTAGACGCAGACAGATAATGGGCAAATCTGGTCTCCAGCCGGGACAGCCGTCTTTCGTCAAAAGTTTCTTCCGAAAATGATCCATCCATAACGGTGTCCAGCATCTTTTCTAAGGTGTCCAGAGTTTTTTTGGTGCGGTAATAGTTACAGCATACGATAATGATTGCAGTCGGCAGAGATAATGCGGCAGCCAGCCATAGGATATCACTCATATCTATAAATTATGCTCCTTTCAATCATTTCATCTTTCGGGAATACCGATCTTCCGCTTTGCCCGACATACATGTGGATTATACGATCCATCGGTAGCCGATGCCATAGANNTCATCGTGGGCTCCCAGTTTATCCCGCAGCCGTTTTACTGTAACTGAGAGGGCGCTTTCGTCAATATATACAGATGGGTCTGACCAGATGTGGTCAATCAGATAATTCCTGTTTAAGGTATTACCACGATTCTCTATCAACAGGTGAAGAAGCTTCTGTTCTGTTTTACTTAGTTCCACATTGGTGCCATTTACAGTAAAGCGCATATNNTATGGGAAAAATCAAAGGAAAATCGATCCGTACGGAATATATTTTCTCCGGCGGGGACACTGTGTTTCCGCAGCTGGGTATTGACTCTTGCCCGGAGGACGGATAAGGAAAAGGGTTTGGTAATATAATCGTCTGCACCTTGCTCAAGTCCTTCTACAATATCCATGTCGGTATCATTGGCAGTCAATAAAATGACCGGAACGAGAGGATGCTCCTTCTTGATCTGCCGGAGCAGGTCAAGACCGCTTCCGTCGGGCAGGGTAACATCCAGCAGTACAAGCGC
>DLOP01000177.1:21566-25114 GCA_002478505.1 Lachnospiraceae bacterium UBA7481 | reverse complement strand
AAATAGGAATGAAAAACGCCGCCTTTCTGTAACCAGCGAATTTATTATAATACCTGCCCTGTAAGATGGCAATGGTAATCGTATCTATAAAAAAAAGAACCGGCAGTCTGCCTTAGCGCCTGCCAGCTCTTTTTATCAAAAAAGGTCGTAATTTCCTTTAGGAAACCTTAAACATATAACCTTCAATAACCGTATAATCCTGTAAAAGCTCCTCTCCGTCGCCCCAGAAAAGATCCAGTTCCTCGTCTTTCTCCGAAAGATCAATCAACATAATGTATTCTCTGTTATCTTTGGACATGGTGACCATGCAGTCATTCATCATATAACTTTCGTTGATATATTTATATCCTTCTTCCAGTAATGCGCCGATTGTCTTTCCCTGCGCATCCTCGAAAGGCTCATAAATGCCCATCTCAACGGCGGTTTGCAGATCCCCTGAGTTATATATCAAATAGTCTATTCTGGAATTTAAATATGTAAGTGCGACGTCTCCAAATTGTTCTGCAAAATATTCACCTTTGCTGTCGGTGCTATCCAAAGCGTTATATTCTTCATAGGTTTTGTCATCCACCTCCACAGTGACGGTTAGTTGTTCAATCTCCCTATTCAGAAAAACTGAAATGGAACCGGAAGAACCTGAAAAATATGACATAAATCCTGTTGTTTCAAATCCCTTGTCAAGCAAATCTTGCACAGTATTTCCTGTATATGGATTATTATTTTCTGCCGTGGGATCAAGATCCCCAAAAATATCTGCTTCGTCCGGATCTTCCTCAGGCGCCGGATCTTCAGAGGACTGATCTTCCGTAGAATCAAGCTTTTCATCTTCTTCGTCTGCTTCAGTTCCTTCATCATCTTTATCTGCCACGTCCTCTGATGTAGGAACATCGGAGGGGTTTTCCGCATCCTTATTGCCGCAGGCCGTAACTACAACAGCCGTCATTAACATACAAATCAGTAGTTTGTATTTTTTCATAGTTCTCATCTGCTCCTTTCATAATTGCCAATTGTTTAATTGATTTTTTTATTAAAAATCATCTTATGGCTATCTCTGGACTTTGTCAATATTTTACCATGAAAAAAATTGTATAGCTACCAACTTTGACGCGCTTTTTTTGCACTTTAAAGTTGCTTTTTACTTAAAAAATTTGCAAATGTATAAAAATTAGTAATAAGTATTGAGCAGGAGATTTTTTTATGCTAAAATTGCTTTGATTGCAGCATATAACAAAAAGCTTACGCTTTTCGTTGTCGAGAATTCGCAGGTTACGGAAAGGCATGGGGATTAGTATGGAAATCAGACCTGCAAAACAAGAGGAATGGGAGTCCGCCATGGCGTTGGCATGGAGGACTTTTTTGCATTTTGAAGCTTCGGATTATACGCCGCAGGGAGTTGACAGTTTTCTGGATTTTATTTCGGATACGACGCTGAACCGGATGTTTATTATGGGCAATTATCAACTGTTCGTGGCGGTGGAGAAGGCTCAGCAAACATATAATGTCAAATCTGGAGAAAAAAGCTCGGCGGGGGACTGCGGAGAAGGAGGGACGCTGATCAGAGAAGAAGAGAAGATCGTAGGACTGATCTCCCTTCGGGAAGTGAATCATATCTCCCTGCTCTTTGTGGATGAAAAATATCATAAACAGGGGATCGGCAGGGCGTTGATGAATTATGCGGCATCGTATCTTTATGAGGAAAAAGGGAAAATTTTCTGTACGGTCAATGCGGCTCCGTATGCTGTGGAATTTTATAAAAAGATCGGTTTTCATGCCGTAAAACAGGAGGAAAGCAGGGATGGGATCAGATATACCCCGATGATATGGTATTTCAAACAATAGAATTCGTCAATTTACACATATAAAATAAAGATTCATTGGCATCTTGACGAAAGGCGAGAAATGATTAGGTAATAATTAGTATTTCTCACAAGGAAAAACTTTATTTTTTGGTAAGTAAACAATAGATTTTCTCTCAAAAAAAATCTATACTTATGCTTGGGTACGTGCTACACGTACATATTTCTAATTTAATTATAATAGGAGGCAGGAAAATGGCAAGTTTATCATTGAAAAACATTTGCAAGGTTTATCCTAATGGATTTGAAGCGGTAAAGGACTTCAACCTTGAGATTGCGGATCAGGAGTTCATCATCTTCGTTGGACCTTCCGGATGCGGTAAGTCAACAACACTTCGTATGATCGCAGGTCTGGAGGATATCAGCTCCGGTGAGTTAAGAATCGGTGACAGACTGGTAAATGACGTAGAGCCTAAAGATAGAGATATCGCGATGGTATTCCAGAACTACGCATTGTATCCTCATATGTCAGTTTATGATAATATGGCGTTTGGTCTTAAGTTAAGAAAGGTTCCTTCTGACGAGATCGATAAGATGGTTAAGGAAGCAGCTAAGATCCTGGATCTGGTTTCCCTGCTTGACCGTAAGCCGAAGGCTCTTTCCGGTGGTCAGAGACAGCGAGTTGCCATGGGTCGTGCGATTGTTCGTAATCCTAAGGTATTCCTTATGGACGAGCCGCTTTCCAACCTGGATGCAAAGCTTCGTGTACAGATGCGTATTGAGATCGCTAAGCTTCACCAGAGACTTGGCACTACCATCATCTATGTAACACATGACCAGACAGAGGCTATGACGCTGGGAACCAGAATCGTAGTTATGAAGGATGGTATCGTACAGCAGGTAGATACGCCGCAGAACCTTTACGATAAACCGCAGAATCTGTTCGTAGCAGGATTCATGGGATCACCGCAGATGAACTTTTTGGATGCAGTTATAGAAGTTCAGGGTGAAGTTGCATACTTAAAGATCGCTGATCGTTCTATTCCTCTTCCTCCGGCTAAGTCCAAGAAGCTGATCGATGGCGGTTATGACGGTCAGACTGTTACATTCGGTATCCGTCCGGAAGATGTATATGACAGTGAGATGATGGTTGAGGCTTCTCCGCTCAGTGTATTTGAGTCATCCATCAAGGTTTACGAGCTTCTGGGTGCAGAAGTATATCTCTACTTTGATCTGGAAGGATTTGCTATGACAGCAAGGGTTGATCCGAGAACAACGGCAAGACCCGGCGATGTTGTTAAGTTTGCTTTTGATGTTGATAAGATTCATGTATTTGATAAAGAGACGGAGCAGACAATTACCAACTAAGCTTTCAATGTTTTATATAAAAATGCGCCTGCTTATGCAGGCGTATTTTTTATAGAAAGTACTGCAAAAAAAGAGAATATCTGATATAATAAAAATAGTATGTGTCAAAATACACTAAAATATGCCAAATTATTAAAAAGAACAGAAGTGGGGGAGAACTCATATGGAGGGCTTGGTAAATTTAATGGAGCAGACAGTGTTGGAGAAGATCGACCAACTGTGGGCGGAAAGAGACTGTTGCAAATGTGAAAAATGCCGTCTGGATGTGGCGGCTTATGCATTAAACCGGCTGCCGGCACAATATGTGAGGTCCGTGAAAGGCAATGTGTTTTATCGCTTTGAAGCCAGTCAGATACAAAGAGATATTGAGGTTACGGTAGAGGT
>DLOP01000177.1:16590-21524 GCA_002478505.1 Lachnospiraceae bacterium UBA7481 | reverse complement strand
AATAATGGCGGAGGAACAGTATGTTATCATCTAAAATAATTCAGAGCAGCATAGATGATTTAAAGAATATTACCAGGGCGGATTTCTGCGTAACAGATAAGAGTGGGAGAGAACTGGTGACAACATTTGAATATCTGGAACTTTCTGCCGATATGATCGCAGGATTTGCCGCATCACCGGCTGACAGCCAGAATATTTCCGGTTATTGCCTGCTAAAGATACTTGACGAGGAGGATATCGCTTATATTCTGGTCGTAAATGGCAATGGCGGCGATGGCTATGCTCTCGGACGCATTGCAGTGAGTGAGATCACGCATTTGATGGCAGCTTATAAGGAACGGGTTGATTATAACGGATTTTATCAGAGTTTATTAATGGATAATCTTTTGACCGTTGATATCTATAATAAGGCAAAAAAACTTAATATCCGGACAGAGTTGGACAGGATCATATATCTTGTGGAGATCGATCAGGGACTTTCTGCTCAGGGAAAAGAGCTTTTGAAGAACCTGTTTTCCGAAAATCCGGATGATTTTGTGACGGAGGTAGATGAGAAAAATCTGATACTGATAAAATCCCTTCCTGCCGAAAAGGACAGAGAGCGGTTGGAGGAATTTGGCAGTCAGATCGTCAGTATGGTCAATACGGAACTGATGATCAAGGTAAGGGTTGCCTACGGAACTGTGGTCAGTGAGCTGAAGGAGCTTTCCAAATCCTATAAGGAAGCAACGGTTGCAATGGAGGTTGCCGGTATTTTTTACGATGGCTGCGAGATCGCGGCATATTCTTCTCTGGGGATAGGACGGTTGATTCACCAGCTTCCGATCTCCCTGTGTGAAATGTATCTGAATGAAATTTTCTCTAAAAAAGACATTCTGAAACTCAGTGATGAGGAACTGGGAACAATCAATATGTTTTTTAATAATAATCTGAATGTTTCCGAGACGGCGAGGGAGCTTTTTGTCCATCGTAATACGCTGGTATACCGTCTGGAAAAGCTTCAGAAGCAGACGGGTCTGGATATCCGCCGCTTTGACGATGCGTTGACTTTTAAGATTGCGTTGATGGTTGCGCGGTACATGAAATTCTTAAATCAAAAAGAGATAGATTGAAAAATAAGCTCGCATGTAATGTATAGTCATATTTCAACTTCATTTCTCATATACTATTTATAGGGTAACGCTGATGCAATATTGATCTAATCAGTGCTTCCATAGTAGATGATTGGAGGGATGAGGTTGTTTTATTTTGATAAAAAAATTTATTACATAGATTATTATGAAAATGGAAGCAGGATATCCAATGCGGGGTTTATCAGTCTGACGTTCAAGGATGAGGATTGCCATGTCCATGTGGGGATCAGGAATCTTCCGGCTATGGAGAACAGGCTGTGCCGCTGGTTTGGACTGATCAACAGCGAGCAGGTTTTTCTGGAAGAGTTTCGGGTAGAAAAGGGGGAAGCCGATTTTATAAGTTCTTATAAAAGGAACAGTCTGGGCAGAACGGAAGTGGATTTCTCGGCGTTGGAGGGATTTTATTTTGCACTTGGAAAAAGACGTTGGGGAAGCTGCTTTTTCAGAAATGTAAGACAACATATGGAACCGACCTTTCAGGAGAAGCCTGAGAAGCAGACTGTACGAAAATATTCCTATGATCGTGAATCCAATGGAAATGAGGATAATAAGCAATATCCGCGGTACAATGCAGACAATTTGAATATTGAATATAGCGGTGAATTAAATGACAATATAGAAAGCGGGCAGTATAGCAGCGAATTAAACGGTAATGAGGAAAGCGGGTTTTATAGCAGTGAATTAAATGGCAATGAGGAAAGTGGGTTTTATAGCAGTGAATTAAATGGCAATGAGGAAAGCGGGTTTTATAGCAGCGAATTAAATGGTAATGAAGAAAGCGGGTTTTTTAGCAGCGAATTAAATGATAATGAGGAAAGCGAGCTATATAGCAGCGAGATGATGGACGGTAATGAGGAAAGAGAGCCTCATAATACCGCAGTGCGTAAGTCGGTTCATAGAACGACATGGGAGGAGCTGACAGAGACGCATCAACTGGTGCATCCCTTTGAGGATCAGGGGGATTATATCAGCATCAATCCGTTTACCTTGAAATTACTTGCGCCGGAATACCGGAAACTGGCTAATAACAGTTTTCTTTTGCATGGTTTTTATAATTACCGCCATCTTATTCTTGGGTATTATCAGGATGATGAGAGGCAGGGGTATTATATCGGCGTGCCGGGCACCTTTGACGAGCGGGAGCAGATGGTGGCGGAGATGTTTGGATTTGAAGGTTATGAGCCGGCAGGCGGCGTAGGATATTATATGCGGAAGGTGGAATTTTAAATACTGAGTTAAGAATATCAGGGCGGAAGCTGCCTATATGCCGCGAAGTGCGGCGGAAGGAATGGATGTTTGCGCAATCTGTAAAAACTGCCGCAATTCTTCCACGGAAAATGATTCCGGTTTAAAGTCAGCAGGGAACGGAGCATTGCCGCTATCAATCGATATCATAGAATCGGTATGCGGCATATTGTCTGCAGAGGAGGACATCAGCTTACAGAGGATGAGATCACTATCCTCGTAGGACTGCAGATAGTATTTCGCTGCACCTTTCAGCCATGCGGCAATGTCTTTTATATCATCATAGGTGTGCAGACCTTTTACCAGCGTTGTCCGAAATTCATAAGCAATGCCGGAATGCATCAGAAATTCCACGGACTCTTCGATCTCAGCAATGGAAAGTCCGGCAATGCCGCTGACAGCAGGATAGTTTTCTTTTGAGGATTTTATGTCCATTGCAACATAATCAATAAGACCTTCCTGATACAATGATTTGATCACATCCGGTCGGCTGCCGTTGGTATCCAGTTTCACAAGCAATCCCAGATTTTTAATTTCTCTAAGAAAATCCGGCAGATCATTTTGCAGGGTGGGTTCTCCGCCGCTTATGCATACGCCCTCCAGTATATTTTTTCTTTTTTTAATATGTTCTAAAATATCGGCGCCTTCTGAAATATTAGTATCAGAAGCACCGGAAAGATCGTAAGGTATTCCAAGCACCAGAGAGCCATTCTGGCAAAACGGGCAGCGGAAGTTGCAGCCACAGGTAAAAACGGTACATGCCAGCTTCTCCGGGTAATCTAATAAAGTTGTAGGAAGAAATCCGCCGATCTTCATATTGATTTTCTCCTTATAATTATTTAAAATAATATATATAATTGTAAAACAATTGATTTAAAATTTTTTGTTCCACAATTCCATCCATGAGGTTTACATAACTCAAGGTTTGAAAATAGTTGTTCCAAAAATGATTTCATTATATGATGTTTTTGGAACAACTATTTTCAAACGAAGAGTTATGTAAGCCGGACTAATCTTTTTTGCGATTACCTAATTTAAAATAATAGATACTTGCAATATTAGTATATCATTTTTATGAGATAACGCAAGGAATCAAGAAACAATGTATCATCTGACCGGAACGATATGGAGAGGGAAGGTATCTGGTTTTGGAAGAAAGCAAAAGTGCAAAAAGGGCTGCGAACAGACTTCTTAGGAAACAGGAGAAGGAAGCGGAAGCGGAGAGGCAGCGTCTGCTGCAGGAAAAAAAGGATGAAAAATATATGCGCGAGGCTTTAAAGCTTGCAGGAAAAGCGGCGGAATTAGGCGAGGTGCCCATCGGCTGTGTGATCGTGCATCATGACAGGATCATTGGGCGGGGCTACAACAGACGTAATACGGATAAGAGCACACTTTCCCATGCGGAAATCACTGCAATCAAAAAAGCAAGTAAAGCCATCGGTGACTGGCGGTTGGAAGACTGCACTCTGTATGTGACGTTGGAACCCTGCCAGATGTGTGCCGGAGCCATCGTTCAGGCGAGAGTGACGAGAGTAGTCATGGGCTGCATGAATCCGAAGGCGGGCTGCGGCGGTTCCGTCTTAAATATATTGGAAATGCCGGAATTTAACCATCAGGTAAATGTGACGCGGGGGATTCTGGAGGAAGAATGCAGCGAGCTGTTATCCGGCTTTTTTAAATCCTTAAGAGGACATGCAAAGGATGTTGTTACATAGTAGAATATATCTGTGTTTTACATATAAATAAAATTGTTGGAGAACGGATAAAAATAAATTAGGGAAATACCTGTAGTTCATTGACAAAAATATGGAAAAAAGGATATACTTAAGATACCGTGCAGCCGGGGTGGCAGCGGTGCCTTGTACCTGCAATCCGCTTTAGCAGGGGTGATGGTCTGTTGAGGGCATATGCCGGTATGGCAGCCCTATATAAGTGATGTTGAAATCTGGGTCTTGCGCAATGCGTGCCTGTGAACCGTGTCAGGGTGGGAACACAGCAGCACTAAGCGGGAATTCGTATGTGCCGCGAGGCTGCCTGGGTGGAGTTAACTGTATAGGCAGCGCATGTTGGGATTGTTCGATGCAGACCGCACGGTATTAAAGGAAAGAATTTATGCCCATGGAATCGGGGCAAAGATAAAACAAATTAATATGATTATTAGAAAGGGAAGAAGGAGGTAAATTATGCAGAGACAAAGAAAGACAGTGCGGGTAAGGATATTATCAGCGTTCATAGTGGTGGCGCTTTCATTTGCGATGGTTCTGCCGGCACAGGCAGCGCCCATAGACAGGGCGCCTTATGCAGCGGTATTTGATTATATTTATTATGCGCAGTGTTATCCTGATCTGCAGGCGGTATTTGGAAATAATGAAGCGGCGCTTTTCAATCATTTTATCACTTGCGGCATGGCGGAAGGCCGTCAGGGCAATGCGGATTTTAATGTGCAGTATTACAGGGCAAAATATCCTGATCTGCAGGCAGCATTTGGAGATGATCTGCCGGCTTATTATATGCATTATATGACCTGCGGTAAGGCGGAAGGCCGTCAGGGCAACG
>DLOP01000177.1:4959-16521 GCA_002478505.1 Lachnospiraceae bacterium UBA7481 | reverse complement strand
TTGGCACGATGTCCCTCAGAATGCCTATCAGGTGCTTGCGATCATGAATCAGATCCGCACTGAGAATGGATTAAGTACTCTTACTACGACACAGGAGTTGATGAACACAGCGCAGATGCGCGCCGAGGAGATTACTGTCAGCTTTAGCCATGACAGACCGGATGGGTCTTCCTGCTTTACGGCATTTAGGCAGAATGGTGTCAGCTATCGCGCAGCAGGTGAGAATATCGCTGCCGGTCAGAACAATCCTCAGTTTGTGATGGATTGTTGGATGAATTCTGAGGGACATCGTGCCAATATTTTAAATCCGGCGTATAATCACGTAGGTATCGGATGCAAATATTCCAATGGTTATTATGGGATATATTGGGCACAGAATTTTACCAATTAAGCATATTACTAAGAGAAAAGGATGGTGAATCATAATGATGAAGACAAAAAAGGTACAGATAGCAGTGACGGCAAGAATTATGGCTCTNNCCTGCCATGATGGCGGTTATGCTTTCTGTTTTGATGGTTCTGCCCACACAGGCAGCGACGGCGGCGGATTACGCGGCAGTATTTGACGCAACGTATTACGCAGAGCATTATCCTGATTTGCAAGCAGCTTTCGGCACGGATGAAGCAGCGCTTCTGAATCATTTTATTACCTGCGGTATGGCGGAAGGACGTCAGGGCAACGCAGAATTTAATGTTCAGACATACAAGGAAAGATACAGTGATCTGCAGGCGGCATTTGGCGATAATCTTCCGGCTTATTATATGCATTATATCACCAATGGTAAAGCGGAAGGACGTACCGCTGTGGCGGCAGGACAAAATGCAGGACAGAATAATGGGAATGCGACGTCGAAAGAGGAAATACGTAATGGCTGGAACATCGGCATGGGATATGAATTGCTTGGATATGAAAATATGGAGCGCGAAAATGCTGGATTAAAGCTGTTGGTTTGGTCAGACGACCTGACGATTCGTGCTCAGCTGAGAGCCCGTGAACTTGCGTCAGATTATTCTCATACAAGCGCAGGCGATTATATCAGGGAATGTGAGGAGAATATCGCGAGGAATCAGCAGGGCGCGGTAAGCACGATTGCTGAGTGGACGCGGAGAAACGAGAGTACGGAAAAAATGAATATCCTTCATCCGACAAACAGATTGACGGCGATCGGCGTATATGTTGACGGAAACGGCGTTATTTATGTTGCGCAGCTGTTTACGGAAAATGTTAAATAATAGGAGATATCACATGAAGATAAAAATGGATCAATCTACATTGAATAAAATGTCCCTGATTGGAAAAATATCTGTAATCGCAGCTAGTCTGCTTGCGTTTTTACTGGTAATGCTGCCGGTACAGGCTTCTCCTGATGAGACAGTTGATTATTCCGCAGTATTTGACGCTGCGTATTATGCAGAGCGGTATCCTGACTTAAAGGAGGCATTTGGCGCCGATGAAGCAGCGCTTCTGAATCATTTTATCACCTGTGGTATGGCGGAAGGCCGTCAGGGCAACGCGGAATTTAATGTGCAGGCATATAAGGCAGCATATGAGGATTTACAGGCAGCGTATGGTGATGATCTGCAGGCTTATTATATACATTATATCATCTGTGGCAAGGCGGAAGGGCGTACTGCGATAGAAGTTACGAAGCCTGCAGAAAAAACGAATCTGCCTGCGCTTGTAGAACATGATCCGTATTATTGGCAGTTCCTTGGAAACTGTGTGGCTGATACAGATGTGCGCAACGGCTGGGACGGCCGTATGGGATTACAGATTCTTGCATATTGTAATATAGAACGTGAAAAAGCGGGATTGAGAGGATTTGCGTGGAATGAATCCATGATCTATGCCGCGCAGTATAGGGCAAGAGAGCTTGTGACGAATTATTCCTCCACAAGCGCAGGCGGTTATAATAAAGCTTATACGGAAAATATTTTGTGGTATCGTGAAGATGGGTTTGACGCAATGTACGGAACGGCAGGAAATGGTCCGGGTTGGTTTACGGCAGGCCCCAGCAGGACGCATATCATGAATGGCGACTATGGAGAAATGGGTGCCGGCGTATATATTGACGAGAATGGAGTCGCTTATTTTGTGCAGTTATTCAGATAGAACAGCTGCAATGTGAGGTTTTGGCGGACTTTGCGGGAGCGTTTGGGGGAATACTGATCCTTCGGACGCTTTTGCAGGTTATATATGTAGGGCAGTAAGTATAAAAAACAGATGGTAATTGCGAAAGAGTTAAGTGCAGGAAGGAGCAGCCGCTAAGTGAGACTCTGGGTAACGGCAGGGGGTACAGGCTCTGCGTGGCATATCGCATCTATTGTAAAAAAATATTATGCGGATAAGATAACATTATATATCAGCGATATCAACGAAGAGGAGCTGGTTGCGTCTTCCACATTGGCTGATTTCTTTTTTAAGGTTCCGCCGGTGAAGGAGACCGGTTATGCGGAGTATATGTATGGATTGTTGAAAGAGCACCGGATCGATGTGATCATCCCGCTGATTCCATGGGAACAAAGATTTTTCGCACCGGATCTTCCGGCATTTACTTCGCTGGGAGTGAAAAGTATTGCTCCTGTCAGTATAACTGACAATATGTTAAATCATAAAAAGAATCTCTTTCAGTTTTGCGTCTCGCATGAGCTTCCGGTCATTAGGCAATATGAAAAAGAAGAACTGGAAGCGGAGCGGATTTATTTCTGCAAGCCGGTGGACGGTTTTGGGGCGATGGATGCGTGTACGATGTCAGGAAATGAGATATTGGAACGTTGTGAATCCGGTACGTTTGACTGGGAACGAATGATCGTGCAGGAGTATTGTGAGGAAGATGGGATCGTGCAGGAAGTTACGGTGGAAGCGTTTTGGGATAAACAGAAACTTCGGACCATATGCAGGAGAAGGCTGGAAAGCAAGGCTGGCGTATGTACAAAGGCGGCGGTGATGAAACTTCCGGAGGCGGATATCGTCATACAAAAGATCGTGGGACTGCTGGAGATGCCGATGATGTTTAATGTACAGTTCGTGCATCACGATGGCTGCTGGAAAGTAATGGATGTAAATTTGCGATTGGCGGCAGGTACGGGATTGTCCAATGCGGCAGGCTTCCAGCTGATCCGCGCGCTGCTGGCGAACCTGCTTGGTATGACAATAAATGAAGAATGGTTCCAGACAGATGAAAGCATTAAGACTATTTTGCGGGTATATCAGGAGATCGTGATATGATATATGTACTTGATTTGGATGGTACGCTGATAGACAGTGGGGAAAGGCATTGCCGTCTGATGCAGGAGATCTTGTCAGGGACAGCGCCGGAGGTCATGTCTGAGAGCGCACAGGGAATGTGTTATGATCCGGTAGGATTTATGAGATATAAGGCGGATGGGCACAGCGGAATTCAATATTTGACAGATTGCCTGAAATTGGGGGAGGAGGCTGCCGGACAGATCATGGCATTGTGGCGGCAGCAGATAGAGGAGGAGCGCTGGCTTAAGATGGATGCGCTGTATCCGGATACGCTGGGATTTTTAACCCGGCTGAAACAAACGCATAGTAAGATCATTTATCTGACGGCAAGGCAGAATAAAGAGGGACTTCTGCAAGAGTTGAAACGGCTGGAGATAGCCGGTTATGCGGATGACATACAGGTCGTGTCACCGGCTGACGCAGGGAAAGCAAAGAAGCAGGTTGTGGAGACGCTTCTTGCAAAGACAGGAGAGGATGAAGGAATGGTCTGTATCATCGGAGATTCGGAGAACGAGTATCATCTGGCCAGGGAGCTGTCGCTGCCTTGTTTTCTGCTAAACCGCGGCGCCCGTTCAGAACGGTACTGGAAGGAACGCGGAGTGAAGTCGATTGCTTCGCTTGACGAAATAGAGATCGACCATGAGACATAGACAGATATACGGAAGGAAGATTGAAAATTAGAAATTTCAACCAGACTGGGAACGGAGCATGGATATAAAGATGAAAAAAGAAAGGAAAATGATTCAATGGGGAAAAAGGCAAGCAAGGCGCTAGGTAATATCTATTATAATGCAAGATGCAGCGCAGCTGAAACAGATAATAAATTTTCCAGCAGGGAGAGTGCATCGGAGATCGTGCATATTGAAAGGACCAGACTGGCGAATATAGAGCTGGGCAATATTACGCCTTATCCGGAGGAAGTCAAGTTGATGGCGGAGGCGTATAATATGCCGGAACTTTGCAATTCCTATTGCGCCAAGGAGTGTTCCATTGGCAGGGGCAGCATCCAGGAGGTACAGATGGATGGTTTTGACCGTCTTTCCCTGCGTGTGCTGGGATCGCTTCAGGATATTGATAAATTGAAGGATTCCCTGATTGAGATTTCGGAAGACGGTATTGTTTCCATAGATGAGCAGGAGAAGTTTAATGATATTATTGACGCATTGGAAAAAATCTCTAATAATGCCAATGCATTGAGGCTGTGGGCTAAGAAAAATATACGGTTTCAATAAGGGGGATATCATGGAACTGACCGGGATCATGGAATTGGATGTGCATGGTATGAGGACAGAGGAAGCGGTAGATGCCATTCAGAAGAAAATAAATATTGCGAAGAAGAATATATACCGGATCAGGATCATTCATGGATATCATGGCGGAGTCCGTATTAAAACGGCAATCCGGGAAGAATTTGGCTATGGAAGAGAACCAAAGATCCTCCGTATTGCGCCGGGACAGAATGATGGGATCACTGAGCTGGTTCTGCGTGAGTATTGATCTTAGAAAGGGTTGGTTGACAGTACAGGTGAAAAAGAATCAGCAGATTTTAGGCGGGATCATATTATTTCATATGGTGATAATGCTGCTCGTGGGCATCCTTTTTAATGGGGCCGACGCTTCGCTGACCGGAGGAGAGATCATTGACTTTAATGTGGGATGGACGAGTACGGGCAGGGGTGGGAAAGCGCCGATCGAGGAGCTTCCTTACCGCTGGAACAGCGCGGCAGGGGAAACTTTGATCCTGGAACGGCAGATACCGGCGGAATACATGGGCAGGACGTTGTTTTTTATATCTGCGGGAAAAGAGCTGTTGATCCGTATGGATGGAACGGAAATCTATTCTTTTGGCAGAGGAGATAAGAGCTTTCTTCTGCGTTCACCCGGGAGTGCGATCCATTTTGTGGAACTTCCGGAGGAGGGGGATGGATATCTGGAGATCGAGGTAAAATCGCCATATGCTGATGCGGCCGCCTGTGTTGAAAGGATGCGGATCGCAGAACGTGATACGGCAATATTGCAGGTAATAGGTGAGCGGCTGCCCATCCTGGTATGCAGCCTGCTTTTGCTGATCGAGGGGATAGTTATTTTGCTTCTTGCAGGGATGCAGAAGCTTTCCAAAAAACCGACAGATGGCATGGTATATGTGGGGGTTTTGCTTTTCTGGGCAGCATTGGCGTATGCCGTAGAAACGGGACTGTTATCTCTCCGGTCGCCAGGTCATTGGTCGGGCGGTCAGGCGGCATGTTCTTATCTTGTTTATGCATATATGATGTGTGTGCCGATTCTTTTGCTTGCGTATGAAATGCAGAAGAGGCAATCTGGTAAGAATAGGGTATATAAGATATTATCAGGGGTCTGCATTGTCAACATTGTGCTGCAGTTTATCCTGCAGTTGGCGAATATCGTCGGTTTCTTTCAGCTTACTTGGATATCGCTGCTCTTGAATATCATGTGCGCAGGCTTTATTCTATATCAATTGAGCAGGGAAAAACTTTTGACGACGGTTTTTGCGGAGAAGCAGTCTTTTCACGGAGTACCGATAGAAATGTCGGCGATAGGTTTAATGGTTGTGGGCAGCCTTGCGGATCTGCTTATGTTCCTGATAAGAAGATACCCCGATCTTGCCGTTTTTGGAAGATGGTCGATGTTGATTTACGGTCTGATTATGATATGGGGGTATGTGCATAAAATCGTAGAGAACCGTCAGGAGGAAGAACTTGATAAGAAAAAGCTTTTGGAGCTGGAGGTAGAACGGAAGACAGGAGAGCTTCGCAAGATACAGGAACAGACGGAGAAAATGCTTTCAGAGACGATAGAAGCGCTGAGTAACGCTGTGGATGCAAAGGATCGTTATACCAGCGGACATTCCAGACGTGTGGCGGAGTATGCCCGTATGCTGGCAGAGCGTATGGGGCTGGATGAAACAAAAAAGAAACAGATCTATATGGCAGGTCTTCTTCATGATATCGGAAAGATCAGGATTCCTGATGAGATCATTAATAAGGCCGGAAAACTGACGGAAGAAGAATTTAACTATATCAAACTGCATACGATTGCCGGAAATCATATTTTAAAGGAGATTTCTTCGATCGAGGAGATCTCCGTCGGAGCAAAATATCACCATGAACGGTATGATGGCAAAGGATACCCCAATGGTCTGGAGGGAGAGAATATTCCGCAGATAGCAAGGATCATAGGAATTGCCGACGCGTATGACGCTATGGCGAGCAACCGAAGCTACCGTAAAGCGCTTCCGCAGTATCTTGTCAGAGAGGAGATCGTCAAGGGAAAGGGCACGCAGTTTGATCCTGTCATAGCAGAACATATGCTCGCGCTGATCGACGAAGACAAGGAGTATCAGATGAAGCAGACGGATTCCCTGCAAAGGACGATTCTGGTCGTAGATAATGAGCCGGTCTATATTAAGATTGTACAATATATCCTAAGGGATGAACCAATGTATACGATTTTGTATAGCTATGAGGGTCATGAGGCGTTGAAGATCCTGGAGGAGGAGAGGGTCGATCTGCTTCTTCTGGACATTAAGATGCCAGATATGGACGGTTTTGAGGTTATGGAAGAAGTCAGAAAGAGGAATATTGACGTTGTTGCCACTTTCATGTCGGCTGACAAAGATTTCGAGACGATAGAAAGAGCCAATGCGTTAGGGATGAGTGATTATCTGACGAAGCCGTTTCTTCCGATCGAATTAAAGGAGATCGTACACAGTTTGATCGAAAGCTAAAGAAGCCGCATTCGATTTATGCGCAGTGTTATATTTGGAACTTAATTTTGGGAACAGGGAGCAAAGGTTGGAGAAATAAATGTTGGGATACAAAAAGATAGCGTTGATACTGATCTCGTTTTTATTATTATGTGGTTGCAAAAATGAAACCGGTCAAACAGAGGGAGATGCAGCCGGTCAGACAGGAGGTGGACAAGCTTCTGCCTATGCATACTCCGATAGGACTGTGATCGATGTGGTCAATGGAGGCAGCCTTGTTTACCGTGCAGAGGAAGGTGAAACAATCGTCGGAGCCGCCGGTTCTTCAGATATGCTTTTTGTTTTGACATATTGTGATGCTGCGGCGGTGGGGAATGACCAGACAGGGCATATGCCATTTACATTGAATGCGGTGAATAGAAAGAGTGACATATCGGGCACTGTCAGCGGTGAAAATGTTTTTATTACGGCTGGTTTTGAGTTGGAATTGGCAGGTTCGATATCAAGTGCAGAGCAGGAAATGAATGTGTTTCCGGCATTAGGAACAGCACAGGAAGTGGATGTGTTTCCGTCGTCCATATCAGGAGAGCTGCTTGGGTATTATAAAGGTAAACTGTATATGATCTATTATCTTTATGAGGAAAATGAGGGCGCAAGAAACTTGTGTGCGTACTGTTTTGAACAGCAGCCGGACGGCAGTTTTGCAAAGTCACAGGATACGCTTTGTATGACGATGATGGATCTGTATAATCAGGGGTATCTGTATTGCGGTGATGCCAGAGATCTGTTTACCGGATTGAATGCATACGACAGACTGCTGGCGTGGAAGCAGGAGGAGGCGAAGGTCTGTGCCGTTGCTGTGGATGGCAGTATCCTCTGGGAGCGGCAGATCGATCCGAAGATCATCAATATAAAGGGGACGGACGGCAGACTTCTGTTTGGTGTAGGGCGTGCGGTGGATGAGGACGGATGGTATTATTTTATCTATGACCTTGAAGGGACTTTTGCGGACGGCTCGGATGTGAAGGAAGGAACTTATGTGTGGTCGGATGGCTCATATCTTGACATGAGGGATGGATATTTTTATTTCTATCGATATAATAATGTTGCGTTTAATCAGAATCAGTATTTCTTCTATTGCTGCAATCTGTATGATGCGGATGGCAGTGAGGAGCTGCTGTTTGAAACAGTGGACATTATCGGGCAGCCGTATCAAAGGGAAGGGAACAACGGCGTTGCGGGATTTACCGTAGAGGGAGATGCCTGTTATTATATGGATTTTGA
Source organism: Lachnospiraceae bacterium UBA7481 (assembly GCA_002478505.1). GTDB lineage: Bacteria > Bacillota > Clostridia > Lachnospirales > Lachnospiraceae > NK4A136. The sequence goes on along the minus strand of DLOP01000177.1, from coordinate 8,263 downwards.
TGGAGAAAATTTGTGGTGGTTTTCCTGTGGTCTGTCAGATGAAGCGCATGGGCTGACAAGACTTGATGTAGTGGATGAATATCATGGTATTTTTGATATGGGTAAGATAACGTGTGCCACTGATAATTATCGATGCGAAAACTGTGGGGAGTTGATCTATGAATATTATATAGAGGATATACAGCTTTACGGGGGCGGGGATCCTGTTATAGACCTGATCAATGAAGCCTTGGCAGAAGAATTGGGCGGTATCCGAACATCCATGGAGGACCGGCTTAGAACTTATCAGACTGCCGGGACGGCAGGGGAACATCTCTGCGACAGTTATACCAACCGAATAACGCTTGAGGAGGAAGTAAATGGTATAACGAAGTATCGTTTCCAAAAGGAAGGGCAGGACGGTGAACTGATCTGTCTGGAGGCGGATTATAGCGGTTATGATTACAGCGGCGGCGCGCATGGTTATCCATCGCGGGCACACTTTTTGTTTGATCTTTCGGATGGCGCAAAGCTTGGCATGGCGGATGTGATAGGCGTCAGTGAGGATGAGTTCCGCGCTCTGGCAGCAAAATATACTGTAGCGGATTATCTGGGTGAAAACGGTGTTCTTTACTTTGAGACAGAAGAAGACGCTTTATATGAAACGGTTTATAAGGACGCCGGTTTTGACTGCCAAATGTATCTTGGCGCAGATGGGGTAGTCGTGGAGTATTTTCCGTACCATTTAGGTCCGTATGCATCAGGAATAATCGAAGTGACGGTTCCTTATGAAGAATTAGGATTGAAATTGGTAGAGATCTACGGGGTAAATGAGTAGGATCACAGGATGTACCTGTTTCGACGGGATAGCGGAGACGGAGGGATTCGAACCCTCGTACCGGTGTTTAAACCGATAAACTGATTTCGAGTCAGTCCCGTTACGGCCTCTTCGGTACGTCTCCGAATGGGAAGGATCACGCGATATATGATGCACAATCTTCCATACTTAACCGATTATAAGGGATATTCCGTGTATTTTCAAGTTAAATTTGAAATTTGTAAGAAATAACATTCAATCTGTTACTAATCGGGAAAATATGTTATACTATCTTTGTATGCAGTGTCATAGGTTTGACGCTGTATCTAAGATAGTTTTTTTGGATCAAAATAAAAATCATTATACAGGAGGTATGAACTATGAAGAGAATCGGTATGCTTACCAGTGGCGGCGACTGTCAGGCGCTTAACGCGGCGATGAGAGGCGTCGTAAAGACGTTGCACAACAGCAAGGAAGAAGTGGAGATCTTCGGATTTTTATCCGGCTACAAGGGACTGATCTACAGCAATTTCAGGATGCTTACCAGCAGGGATTTTTCCGGTATCCTGACAAAAGGCGGCACCATTCTTGGAAGTTCCAGAACTCCGTTTAAGACGATTACAGAGCCGGATGAGAATGGCGTAGATAAGATTGAGGCGATGAAGCATACGTATCATAAATTAAACCTGGACTGTCTTGTGATCTTAGGCGGTAACGGCACGCATAAGACGGCGAACCTGCTCCGGAAAGAAGGATTAAATGTCATTACGCTTCCTAAGACGATCGATAATGATCTGTGGGGTACGGATATGACATTCGGTTTTCAGAGCGCAGTGGACATTGCGACAAATGTGATCGACTGTATCCATACGACGGCGGACTCCCACGGACGTGTATTTATTGTAGAGGTCATGGGACATAAGGCGGGATGGCTTACTTTAAATGCCGGTATGGCCAGCGGTGCGGATATTATACTGATCCCGGAGATCCCTTATAAGATTGATAAGGTAATCTCTGCAATTAAGAAACGTGAGGAATCCGGCAGCAGATTTACGATTCTGGCAGTGGCAGAGGGCGCGATCTCTGCAGAGGATGCAAAGCTGAGCAAGAAAGATTATAAGAAGAAACTGGAGAAGCGGGTACATCCGAGTGTTTCCTATGAGGTGGCGGCGCTGATTGAAGAGAAGACCGGTCTTGAGGTTCGGGTGACAGTTCCCGGACATATGCAGCGCGGCGGTTCCCCATGTCCTTATGACAGGGTGTTTGCTTCCAGACTTGGTTCAGAGGCGGGCAAATTGATCCTGAAGGATGAATATGGTTTCATGGTTGGCTATAAGAACAGGGAGATCGTTAAAGTGCCGCTGGAAGATGTGGCAGGCAAGCTGAAGATGGTTTCTCCGGATGCAACTATTGTAAAGGAAGCGAAGATGCTTGGCATCTGCTTTGGAGACTAAATAGGGTATTATTTATTATGTCATATACGGCTTTATATAGAAAATTCCGCCCAACCGTGTTTGAAGACGTCAGGGGGCAGGAACATATTGTAACAACACTGAAAAATCAGGTTATCACCGGCAGGGTAGGCCATGCTTACTTGTTTATCGGAACAAGAGGAACAGGAAAAACCACGGTTGCCAAGATCATGGCAAAGACGGTGAACTGCCAGAACCCCAAGGAAGGCAACCCTTGTGGGGAATGTCCGTCCTGTCAGGCGATTGCGGCAGGTAACAGCATGAACGTGATAGAGATCGATGCCGCTTCCAACAATGGGGTTGACAGTATACGTGAGATCATAGAGGAGGTGACATATCCGCCGGTAGACGCCAAATATAAGGTTTATATCATTGATGAGGTTCATATGCTTTCGGGAGGGGCATTTAACGCGCTGCTTAAGACATTGGAAGAACCGCCGGCATATGTGATCTTTATTCTGGCAACCACAGAAATGCATAAGATTCCGGTTACGATCTTATCAAGATGCCAGAGATATGATTTTAAAAGGATATCCATTGATACGATCACGGAACGGATGCGCGAACTGGTTAAAATTGAGGAAATACCGGTAGAAGAACGTGCACTGAAATATATTGCCAAGGCGGCGGACGGTTCTATGCGTGATGCGCTCAGTCTGCTGGATCAGTGCGTTGCGTTTCATTATGGAAAAGAGCTTACTTATGATATGGCGTTGGACGTGCTGGGCGCGACTGATACGGAAGTTTTCAGCATGCTGCTGCGAAAAATTGTAAAGGACGAATCATATCTCTGGCATCTTGANNGGCTGTATTGAACAGCTGGAGCAGATTACGATGCAGGGGCGCGAGCTGGGGCAGTTTGTGACGGATTTTACATGGTATCTTCGTAATCTCATGCTGATCAAATCTTCCGGAGGAGAAGGCTCTGAGGATATACTGGATGTTTCCACCGAGCATTTAAAACGCCTGATGGAAGAAGCAGAACTGCTTGAACTTACGCAGATATTCCGTTATATTGAAGTTTTTTCCGAGCTGT
>DLOP01000177.1:384-4819 GCA_002478505.1 Lachnospiraceae bacterium UBA7481 | reverse complement strand
TGCAGGCGAAGACGATAAAAGTGTAAATGTGAAACATTTTGAACAGCCGAAAGAACCGCCGATCCTTCCCAAGGCAGTTCCTGAGGATGTCCGGAAGATCGTCAAAGAATGGCCGACAATCATAGGCATGACAGAACATCTTAACAGAAGTCTGTTAAACAAAGCCAAACTGTCTTTGGGGGCGGAAGGTCAGCTGCTTCTTTGTTTTAATGAGACAATGATTGTCGATCAGCTGAAACAGGAAAACAGAATAAAGGAGATAGAACAGCTTCTGGCTGATTATACGGGAAAAGAGATAAAGGTGGAGATCAGGGAATATGATAAGTCGCAGGAATTTGGCAATGCATACGCCGATCTGAGTAAACTTATCAATATGGAGATTGAGACGGAATAAAAACGAATTAATTCGTTTTGCAAAATACATAATAAAAATCATTATAAAGGAGAAAGAAGTATTATGGCAAAAAGAGGCGGATTTCCCGGCGGAGGTATGCCGGGCAATATGAACAATCTGATGAAGCAGGCACAGAGGATGCAGCGTCAGATGGAGGAGAATCAGAAGGAGCTGGAGACGAAAGAATTTACGGCGAAGGTCGGCGGCGGCGCGGTAGAGGTGACGGTGACGGGAGCGAAGGAAGTGACGAAGGTCGTGCTTTCTGAGGAGGCCGTAGATCCGGAGGATATTGAGACGCTGCAGGATATGATCATGGCGGCGGTCAATGAAGCGTTAAAGCAGGCTGACGATGCGAACAATGAGATGATGAGCAAGATGACCGGGGGTATGAATCTGGGAGGTCTTCCTTTCTGATGGACTTTTACAGCGGCGACATAAACAAACTGATAGAAGAATTGGCGGCGCTTCCGGGGATTGGCAGTAAATCCGCGCAGCGGATGGCATTTCACATCATCAATCTCCCGCATGACCGGGTGAAAAGATTGTCGGATGCAATCATTACGGCGAAGGAGACTGCAAAATACTGCAAGGAGTGTTATACCCTGACAGATCAGGAGCTTTGCCCTGTGTGCGCCAATCAGAAGCGTAACCACAGACTGATCATGGTGGTGGAGAATCCAAGGGATCTGATCGCATATGAAAAAACCCAGAAGTTTGAAGGCGTTTATCATGTTCTGCATGGGGCGATTTCCCCGATGAACGGCATCGGACCTTCCGATATCAAACTTAAGGAGTTGATCGAGCGTCTTAAGGGTGATGTGGATGAAGTCATTGTAGCGACCAATGCCAGCCTGGAAGGTGAAACGACAGCCATGTACATCAGCAAGCTGATCAAACCTGCCGGTATCAAAGTAACCCGTATCGCAACCGGCGTTCCGGTGGGCGGAGATCTGGAGTACATTGATGAAGTGACGCTGCTCCGCGCGTTGGAAGGCAGGACGGAACTTTAGGGGTAATTATGAAGGATGCTGCACTAAGATGTATTAATAGATAGGCATTTGCGAAACGACGGATTAAAAAACAGTTGTGTAATAATATTGCACAACGAAAGGTATCAATAGAGATAAGGAGGAAGTATCATGTCAGTAAAAAAAGAGGTATTTGGTAAGACAAGGGATGGAAAAGAAGTAGACTGCTATATCATAGAGAATAAAAACGGTATGATCGCCAAAGTGATTACATATGGTGCGATCTTAAAAAATCTCTATGTTCCGAATGCAAAGGGGAAGATCGAGGACGTTGTGCTGGGCTATGATAAGCTATGGATGTATTTCTCTAACGGAAGCTGCTTCGGAGCTACGATCGGTCCGGTTGCCAATCGTACAAAAGAGGGAAAATTCACCGTTCATGGCAAAAAATATCAGCTGCCCGTCAATGACCATAAAGTCAACAATTTACATTCGGATCTTAAGAATGGTTTTCATAAGAGAGTATGGGATGCTGAACCGGGAAAGAACAGCGTAACATTTTCTTTAAAGAAAAAGCATGGGGAAATGGGCCATCCCGGCAATATGAAGGTCAGTGTAACATATGCCCTTACCGATAAAAATGAACTTAAGATTACATATCATGCCGAAAGCGATAAGGATACGATCATCAATCTGACCAATCATTCTTATTTTAATCTGGCCGGACAAAAGAGCCGCAGTATGGAAGATACCAAATTGACGATCCATGCCTCCTGTTTTACTCCGGTGGATCAGCTTTCGATCCCTACGGGGGAGATCCTTCCGGTAAAGGGAACGCCGCTGGACTTTACAAAGGAAAAAGCCATTGGCAGGGATATTGGAAAGAAAGTATATAAGCAGATCAAAATCGGCGGCGGATATGACCACAACTGGGTTGTGGATGATTGGAACGGCAAGGTGAAATTGATTGCCAGCGCACGCGACACCAGGTCGGGGCGCAGCATGGAGGTCTATACTGATCTTCCGGGCGTACAGTTTTATTCCGGTAATTTCATTGGTTCCAATATCGGAAAAGAAGGTTTTCGTAATGGTAAGCGCAAAGGTTTCTGTTTAGAGACGCAATATTTTCCGAACAGCGCGGCGGAAAAGAACTTTGTACAGCCGATCTTTGGCCCCGGCAAAGACTATGACACTACAACGATCTATAAATTTTTGTGGTGATGCGAGAAATAACATTAATTCATTGATATAATTTGACAAATTGCGTTCCCCGCCTGTGCTATATTGAAGCAAAAGTTCGTGATGAGCGCTGCCGGTTCATTCGGACGAGCGGAAAGGCGGGGGATTTTGTGGAACAGACATTGCAGGAGGACATTGTACAGATAAAGCTGCCCAAAAATGTCAGGCAGATCGGTACCATTGATAAGAAATCGGTAATTTATATAGAAGATTATGTCGTCACCTATCTGGAACAGATGGCGCGAAAGGAAAAACTTCAGTTTGGCGCGGCGGCATTATATGGGAAGACCGTATTTCAAAAGGATGAAAAATATGTCTTTATTTCTGCGGCTGTATTTGAAGAAGACAAGCCCGCCCTGCAGACGGGACCGGGCGATGTGATCGAGCATGGTCCGACGGAAAATATGCTTTCTACATTTTTGGAAAATGAAGAAAAGTACTTTTCCGAGCTGAAGCCGGTAGGGGTTGCAGTCATACATAAAGACAGCGTCAGAATACCGGATGCATGGATCAGAAAAAGTAAAATGGACAGCCTTCTGGGAAGTGGCGCTGTGCTGATTGATCTTAATACGGAAGGAGACGGCGCGGAGTATTTCTTTTATAATGAAGAAAGTATTGTACTGCAGTCCGGTCATTACATTTATTATGAACGGAATGAACTTATGCAGTCATTTCTGGTGGAGTGGCATGAGAATGCCCAGACAGGTCTTTCTGAGGAACCGCTTGATTATGTGGCGGGGACATGCCGTATGGTCATGGAGGATAAGAAGGAAGATAAGATCCAGGAGAGATCGATCAATTGGGTGTCCGCCAGTGGACTTTTAGGACTGATCGCAGTCAGTGCGATCGGTATTATAGTGATGAATCATTATAATGTGTCCGGCAGAGATGAGAGAGCAGCTGCGCAGATGCAGAACCAGACTTCTTTGACAAGCCAGGATCAATTGCATGCGCAGGATTCTTCGGACAATCCGGCCTATCCCACCAGTGATCTGTCAGTCCATGTGGATGAGACACCGGAGAACGGAACGGAAGCGTCCGGACAAAATGTGGATGCGTCAGGCGGGGAAAATGATCAGATAAGTCAAGGGCAGCAGACGGAGACTACACCGGGAGTAAATGAAACAGAAGTTTCCGGCGTTTTACCGGGTGGACAGTTGACAGGGGAAGCGACGGTATCAGATGGGCAGGAAGAGCCGGATGTCGGGACGGAAACCTCAGGAGAGGCTGTTACGCAGCGTACACCGGTAGAGTATGTGATTGAAAAGGGCGATACATTGTGCGAGATCAGCAGGCGTTATTATGGGACGATCGGAAAAGTTCAGATGATCTGCGAATACAATCATATAGAAGACCAGGACAGTATATTTTACGGGCAGACGATCGTACTGCCATAGGGGAGAAACTAATATGGCAAGCGACATCAGAAAAAAAGAGGATACCAGACAAAAAGACAGGCCTTCTGTAGCGAAAAGGATCATGATACTCCGCATGAGGAGATTATCTGCAGTGATCGCTGCTGTTGTAGTCATTGCCATAATTGTTCTGGTCTGTTATAACAGTTATATCAATTATGCTTATACCGGTTATGAGGTGATCTCATCGGTAGAGGAAAAGCAGACAAATAATTCGCATATCTTAAGTTTCGGCACGTGTTTTTTGTCTTACAGTTCGGACGGCATNNAAGGCAACGATATATGGAGCTGTCCTTTTGAAATGCAGAATCCCATGGTTGAGATCAATGGCGATTATGTTGCCGTTGCGGATTATGTGGGAAGGATGATCTATATATTCAATGGATCGGGGGAGCTTGGGACGATCCAGACAAATCTTC
>DLOP01000177.1:0-273 GCA_002478505.1 Lachnospiraceae bacterium UBA7481 | reverse complement strand
AAAGCGGATATCCGCTTGATATAGGGATGTCCAAGGATGGTACGTTAGTGGCGGTATCTTATCTGTATCTTGACAATGGCGTCATGACTTCCAAAGTAGCATTTTATAATTTTGGCGAGGTCGGGCAGAATAAGACGGACAATCTTGTCGGAGGGTACGATTATCAGAATGAGATAGTTCCGCTGGTGGGCTTTATGAATGAATCCACGGCATTTGCTGTAGCAAACGACAAACTGATGTTTTATAAGGGGTCACAAAGACCGACCAACCAGA
>DLOP01000038.1:16841-30307 GCA_002478505.1 Lachnospiraceae bacterium UBA7481 | reverse complement strand
GGATTCCAAGCTCCTTCAGCTTACTCTTTGATGCTTCCACATTACGCATACCGACCCCCGACAGCTCCGTCTTGCTTCGGAAAGCGAACATCTGAGCGCCTCCCGCAATCTTTGCTTCCATACGCCAACGGCNNTCCTTTCCATCAGACGTACCAGTTCTTCAATTCCCGTATCTGCAAATTTAGCGAGATTTGAGGAGCCTGCAATCTGTGTACTATCAGGCAGCATAATATGTACCAAACCACCAATTCCTAATGCCGGATCCCTAATCGCAATACCCACACAGGACCCCAGTCCGATCGTTGTAATCATGTTCGGTGCACTGCACACATTTAAATCTGCAATTCCTACTTTAAACGTCTCAGCCATGATAAACTACCTTCTTTATCCAATTAAATTTCTCTTATCCTTTCCTAAGATCAATTAGCACATTGCAAATAACCGTTAAGATCATTGGACGCCCAATGCACTTAATATTCTGTCATAAGATACCTCATCAGGCATCAGGATAAAATAACCTGACATATCTGCATCATCTGCAAAGTCAGTCTGGATCATCAGGATCCTGTCTCCGATCGTGCCAAATTCAATCGCCGGGACTGACATGATCGCTGCCGCCATATCGATGCAAAGTTCCGGCACAGAAGGGTATATGCAGAGATTGGTCAATGTTGACAAGGAATTTAAGTATGCCCCGGTAATAATATTGCCGATCTCCTTTAATGCGGAAAGCTCCAACTCATTAAATTCATCCCCCTCAAGTTCCATGCCCATCAGCTTAGAAACCATATTCCTGGCGGATTCCTTCCTCTGAATAAACATAATGCTTCCGGTAATGTCTCCCTCCACAGCAAGATAGATACCGGCAACGAGCTGATCTTCGCCTCCCATTGAGTCTCCGACCTCTTTAAATTCCATCAATCTGACCTTCGGTACCGCCATATCCACTCTGGTATTCAGCATCTGCGATAACGCTGTCGTCGCATTGCCCGCGCCTATATTGCCAATCTCTTTTAATACATCATAATATTGATCATTAAAACTAACCATAAAAATATGTTCCTTTCTATGAAAACTTACGCTTCCTGCAGGACTGCATTGATATCCAGAAGCGAAATCAATGCATCTCCCTGCTTGCCGATCCCCTGCACAAATGCATTCCTTTCTTCGCGGTTTTCAAAGGAAACCTTCTCGATCTCCGCAACATTCAGTGAAACAACTTCTTTGACCGAATCTACCATCAAACCTATCCCATCGTGATTGATCTTTAATATAATGATCCTCGTATCTTTCGTGATATCATCCGGATCCATATCCATCTTGATCCTGAGGCTCATCACCGGGATCACCTCTCCACGAAGATTGATCACACCCTTCAGATATGCCGGCACCTTCGGAACTCTGGTAATACTCTGCATCCTGACGATATTGTCTATATTTTTGATATCGATCCCGTACTGTTCCTCGCCGATCCGGACAACGACATACTGTACGATCTCATTTACCTGTGTGCTGATTTCATATGCCATACTGATAACCTTGCCTTTCTCTTATCTTCTATCTTCTTTTGCTGTCCTTATAGCGGGCAGCGCCGGTACATCCGCAATGATCAGATCAACGCATTCGCATCCAGGATCAACGCGATCTCGCCGTCACCGAGAATAGTTGCGCCACTGATGAACTTACATTTGTTTATGTATTTACCCATTGACTTAATAACGATCTCCTGCTGTCCGATCAGTTCATCGATCACAAGACCGGCAAGCTTATCGCCTTTCTTCACAATAACAACGACCATATTCTCATTCGGCTCACGTTTGGACTCGATATCCAGAACCTCGTCCAAACGAATCAATGGGATAACGGAGCCGCGCAGATGAATGACCTCTTTGGACTGTACGGTCTTGACCTCTTTGGGATCCACGTCCTCGATCGTTTGGATGCCGCCTAAGGAAATGGCGTATTTCTCACCGCCCACAACAACCATCAGCGCCTGTATGATTGCAAGTGTAAGCGGAAGCCTGATAATAAAGGTACTTCCTTCTCCTAACTTTGTCTTAACCTCGACTTCACCGGAAAGCGACTCAATCTTGGACTTAACAACATCAAGTCCCACGCCTCGGCCGGATACATCCGACACCTGTTTTGCTGTCGAGAATCCCGGCTCAAACAACAGCGATATGATATCCTCATCAGCAGCAGCCGCCGCCTGTTCCTCAGTCAAGAAATTACGTTCTACGGCCTTCATCCGGACAGCGTCTGCGTCAATGCCATTACCGTCATCACGCACTTCGATGACAACATTGTTACCATCCTGATACGCATCCAAAAAGACGGAACCAACAGGTGATTTACCTCTTGCAATTCTTGTTTCAGTAGACTCCAGACCATGATCAGCGGAATTACGAAGCAGATGCATCAGCGGATCACCGATCTCATCCACCACAGTCCGGTCTAACTCTGTCTCTTCACCGGTCATGTAAAGCTCCATCTGCTTATTCAGCTTCTTGGAAAGATCCCTGATCATACGCGGGAATTTATTAACTACGCTCTCAATCGGCACCATCCTGACTTTCATAACGGATTCGTGCAGATTCGTCGTAACGCTTTCCAAATATTCAATCTGCTCATTAAACCCTGTATTATTATCCGTCCCCGCCGTGCCTGTCGCACTGCTGACCAGCGAGTTCTTGGCAATGATCAGCTCGCTGACAAGATTCATCAGCACATCCAGTTTTTCAATATCAACACGTACAGTACGGTTCATCTGCTGTTTTGCTGCTGTCTTTTTCTCAGGCTGTTTTGCTGTCGGTCTCTCCACAGTCTGCGGTTTTTCGCTTTTCTTTACAAGCTCCGGCTGCGTCGTCTGCGCCACTGCCGGTANNCGGTACGGCTGCATCCGTCTCCTCCGGCTGCGCCTCGTCTTTCAGAAAATAGATATCGCCTACGGCATCTGCGATCTCCGATACCTTTTTTACAGCATCAATCACTTCATCAAGCTGTCGTTCAGAGGCCACGACCATAGAAAAATCAAGTTCAAAATGCTCATCCTCAATCTCCTGTGAGGAAGGCTGGGTGGTAATGATCTCTCCTATCTCTTCCACCGCCTTAAACACCAGAAACGCTCTTGCCGCTTTTAAAAGACATGCCTCCTGTACGATGACCGTTATGCCGTAAATATTCATTCCCTTCTCTACTGCATCCTTGATCCGCTGTTTATCTTCCGGCGTACATGTCACATTATTCCAATGGGTAGCTGTCGAAGCCGCTTCTTTCACCGGAGCCTCCTCCTCTTGTGAAGGCGCCGCCTCCTCCTCTTTGCCCTTGCTGTTCAAGATGCGGTTCAGCTCCTTAATCAGCGGTTCATTATCATTATCCCCTTCATCGGCATTTTCCTGAATACATGCAAGATAATCCTCCAATGCATCCAGGCACTGGAACAGCGTGTCGATCATCGGCGCATTGACCTTAATATTACCGGTCCGCACTTCAGAAAACACATTTTCCATATCATGGGTCAACGTCTGCATACGCTTATATCCCATGGTGCCAGCCATTCCCTTTAAGGAATGTGCCGCCCGGAAAATCTCATTGATCGTATCCATGTTTTCCGAATCCTGCTCCAACGCAAGGATCTGGGTATTCAGATTCTGCAGATGCTCCTTGGTCTCATCAAGGAAAATGTCAAGATACTGGCTAACGTCCATCTTTTCTCACTCCCACTCTTAATATTATTTCTTGTGCAATCTGATCCAGAGGCACAATTCTATCTGCTTTTTCAGCTTCAATAATGCTTCTCGGCATGCCATATACGGTACTTGTCTTTTGATCCTGCGCAATCACATAGATCTTCTTCTTTTTTTCAAGATGAAGGATTCCCTCCGTCGCGTCACGTCCCATCCCGGTCATCACAACGCACACGATCTCATCAAAAGGGCTGTTAACAAGCGACTCGTACATATAGTCCGCACACGGCTTTACTCCCTGCCTGTTGGGTTGATCAGAATAAAAAAATGTCCCCAGTCCAATGCCCTCCGCATAATTGAGATGCCGTCCGCCACGCGCAAGATAAACACATCCTTTTTTGATCTGTTCATGCTCTTCTGCTTCTTTTACCTCAATCATGCTGAGCTGAGCCAGCCTTTTTGCCAGATCCTTTGTAAAACCTTCCAGCATATGCTGCACCAGGATCACCGGTGCATCCAGATTCGTCGGCAGTCCTGGAATCACCTGCTGCAGCGCCTTCGGTCCTCCTGTCGAAACCGCTATTGCAACTATCTTATTCATAACAACACCACGCCACATCATATCTACTGCATTCTATTACCAATAACATTATATCACAACGTGCACTTCTCATGGGTGCAAAGTAACATTTTGATTAAAATATTTTATCACAAAATTTTTACGCTTTTTTTGTACAGATTATACAATCGTTATAATTTACTGATGATCATGAAAAAGGGGCCACGCAGACCTCATCTGCCCAACCCCATCTAACTTAGCACTTCTTTGCAATTGAAAATCTTTGATTTTCAATTTAATAGCCCTCTGCTATGAGCATTAGAAGTGCTTTTCACACTAGCCTCTACGCCTCAACCTTCGTTCCTCCTCGAAGATATAGTGTATGATCGCCTCCCTCTTCCTGTCATCCAGATAACGGAACTCACCACGGTACTCCACATTCTTGGTATGATTTCCCACCGGCTGGCTGTTCAGTATCTTAACCACACAGCTGTATGTCTTCTGCTGTTCGCCAGTGCTGAGAAGAAACCGGCAGTAAATCAGATCCCCTTTTTCATAAGCCATCGGCGTCACAAAGCGTATCCCGCCGCCGCTGATGTCCACGATCACGCTCTTATCCTCCGGCTGTTCAAAAAGATCGCTGTTCTTTGTCGTTTCATACTGCACCATCTCTTCCTCTGTCAGCCGCCTCGTATTCATGCCAATCACACAGGAATAGCGGTAATATTCCCGCCGCTGCTGTTTCTTCAGCTCCGACGTGATCTCCAGCGAGGCTGCCACAAACTGCTCCTCCCTGTACCGTTCCGCCACACGCGCCTCACAAGTATAGATCCCTTTCCTGCCATAGAAAAATGCCTGAAACTCCGTATCTACCTCCAGCAGCAGAAGCTTCGTCTTTTCCATGGGCATCAGCACATCTATATGATCATCATCCGGTATTTCATAAATCTTTGTAATATAATATTTTTTTTCTTCTTCGGTTCCCCCAAATGCCGGGACCATCTCCAAATCTACCCGTTCCCCGGGTCTCAAAACCTCACTCGCTCTGATTTCACTCATTATTCTTCTTGCTGGCAATGATATGCGAAAAAAACGCTGCCATTCCTCTCTTTTTTATTTTACCGCTCTGTTCCAGATTCATCAGCCGATCCGCTATCTCCTCATATGCCTTTGCAGAACGGGCATTAGGATGCGCAAGCGAGACCGGCATCTGCTGCATGACCGCCGTACTAAGCATCTTATCATACGGAATCGCGCCAAGATACTCGATGGGCAGTGACAGGTATCTTGTAACAACCGTATTTAACTTATTAAACAGTGAATCCGCCTCACTCTCACCACTGACACGGTTCGCGATCACCTTGATCGTGGAATTGTCCCGGCTGAATCTCGGATGTCGGTTAAGCGCCTTTAACAGTGAATAGGAATCCGTGATTGAAGTCGGCTCCGGCGTCGTCACAACGATGATCTCCCCACTTGCAACAAGAAACTCCATCACTGCCTCCGCAATCCCCGCGCCCGTATCCACGATGATCACATCCGCAATCGCATCCAGCTGCGCAAGATTCTGGATAATATATGTCAGATACTCCCTGCTGAGATTGGATAATCCCGCGATTCCGGAACCACCGGAGATAAAGCCGATCTCATCCGGTCCCCATGTGATGATCTCAGTAATATTTTTCCCCTGATAAATCAGATCACACAGATTATGCTTTGGTATTGTCCCAAACATGATCTCAATATTGGCAAGTCCAAAATCCGCATCCAAAATAACAACGCGTTTTCCCCGTTTTTTTAACTGGATTGCGAGATTGATCGCCGTGTTGGACTTCCCGACACCGCCCTTGCCGCTGGTGATCGTAATGACCCTTGCCATCGGACGCTGTGTGTACGCTCCAGCCTTTATTATATTTCTTAACTGTTCCGCCTGATCCATAAAATTCCCCTCTTACCCATTCTCAACCTGCCCGCCAAGGATATTCCTGACGGCTTCCTGCGGCTGGAAAAGCTCAATGTCGTCCGGTACGTTCTGCCCGTTTGTTACATAGCTTAGCGGCGCTCCTGTATGTATCTTCAGATTCAGCAGATTGCCATATACCGTCGTTTCATCAAGCTTTGTAAAAATGATCTTGTAATCTGTAATTGCAGTATAAGTATCTGTAATATTCATAAGATCACGGTATTTCGTCGTCGCCGACAGTACCAGATAAACTTCCGTCTCAACCTCGTCGCCAAACGCATGAATAAATTCATTCATATCCTTGCGCCGTTCTTCATTATTCGGGGAATGTCCCGCCGTATCAATCAGGACATAATCATATTCTTTGTAACTCTCCAGATAGGTTCTCATCTCGTCCACTGAATATATGATATGAAACGGCACTCCCAAAATATTCGCATATGTTTTCAGCTGATCCGTAGCAGAAATTCTATACGTATCCGCCGTAAACAGGGCAATCTTTTTACTGCCGCTGACACTAAACTGCGACGCGATCTTTGCCAGAGTCGTTGTCTTGCCCACACCCGTAGGTCCAAGGAAAAATACCACCTTCGGTCCCTTCTTTTTGGAGGGGGTAATGCGCTCCACCTTGCCAAACTTCAATACCATCTTCTGATAGATATGGGACAGCACGTGTTCCACCTTCATTTTCTCTCCGAAATTCTGCTCTATCTCATCGATCATCTGATTGGCATACTTTTCATGGACTTCATTTTCGATCATCGTATTATAAAGCAGGCGGATAAACTCCGTCATTTCCGTATTTTTCTTTTCCGCTTCCGGGGCCTGTACGTCCTTCCCATCTTCCTGCTTCTTAAGTTTTTCCTCCAGAAGGTTCTGAATATTTTCCAGACGTTCCTCCAGCACCGCTTCTTCCGCAGGCGGCGTCTTTTTTGCGGAAGGCTCCCCGCCGTCCTCGCCTAACTGCCTCAGCTTGTCGATGGACGCAATCACATCCTTCAGATTTTCCGTCTGCATCTTCTCCGTCTGCTCCTTTGCACGCACCGCCTCTGATTCTTCCTCTTTTGCCACCATTACTTCGACGGTCGGTGAGCGGAACCACTTAAACAGTCCCTTGGGTTTGATCATGCGGACATTCATGACCACAACATTTTCCCCCAGTTCCTTTTTTGCCTGCATTACTGCTTCTTCTTCTGTTTTTGCCTGAAATTTTTTAATTATCATTTATGCCGTCACCATTCCTACTGATTGTAATTCTACGTCGGATTCCACTTCATTGTACGAAACAACTGCAAGATCGTTAAAATAATCCTCAGTTAAACGCTTAAAATACATCCTTACAATAGGCGATGTAAGGATAATGGAATTTTTTCCCATGCTTTCGAGTTTTTCCAGTTCCTTACGCACACTCTCAATCATCGCCTTGATCCGCTCTGGATCCAATGTGATATACGCGCCCTGCTCCGACTGCTTTACGCTGTTCATGATCTCCTGCTCCAGCTTCGGATCCAGCGTCACCACGCTGGCTGTCCCCGGCTCCGAAAAATATTTATTGGAGATGGCGCGCTTCAGCGTCTGTCTGACATATTCGGTCAGCAGATCCGTATCCCTTGTGGCAGCGGCGTGATCCGCCAGCGCTTCAAATATCGTCAGCAGATCTCTGATGGAAATCTGTTCATTTAAGAGATTCTGCAGCACTTTCTGGATCTCACCCAGTCCAAGCAGCTTCGGCACAAGTTCCTCCACAATAGATGGATTGGTCTCTTTCAGATTGTTGACAAGATTCTGCACGTCCTGTCTGGTCAGCAGCTCCGCAATATGCTTTCTGATCACTTCTGTCAGATGCGTCGCAATGATGGATGGCGGATCCACCACCGTATATCCTAAACTTTCCGCACGTTCCCGCTGACCCTCAGTGATCCAGATAGCAGGTAAATGAAACGACGGTTCAAAGGTCGGTATGCCGGTGATCTCCTCCTCCACATACCCCGGGTTCATCGCCAGATAATGGTCAAATAAGATTTCCCCTTCGCTGACCTGTATGCCCTTGATCTTGATGATATACTGGTTAGGATTTAACTGTATATTATCACGCAGACGGATGATCGGAACGATGGTACCAAGCTCCAGCGCAATCTGCCTTCGGATCATAACCACTCGGTCCAAAAGATCTCCGCCCTGATTACTGTCCGCCAGCGGGATGATGCCATAGCCAAATTCCAGCTCGATGGGGTCCACCTGCAGAAGCGACGTCACGTTCTCCGGACGCCTGATCTCCTCGGCTGCCACCTCCTCTTCCTCTACCTTTGCCTCGATTTCTTCCGTCTTGATGGTACCGGAAATGTTTCTTCCTGCAACAATAAACGCCAATCCAAGACCAATAAATAAAAAATCGTTCAACGGCGTCAGAATACCCAGCAACGCTATCGTAACGCCCACAAAATACAGGACCTTTGGAATGCCGAATAACTGGCTGACCAGCACCGTACCAAAATCCGCATCTTTAGATCCTTTGGTAACAAGTATACCTGTAGAAAGTGAGATCAGCAGGGACGGGATCTGGCTCACCAGACCGTCGCCGATAGTCAGGATCGTATAGCGGTTGAAAGCATCGCCAAGCGTCATTCCCTGACGCAGCACGCCCATCGCCACCCCGCCGATTATATTGACCGCCGTTATAATAAGTCCTGCCGTGGCATCTCCTTTGACGTACTTTACGGCACCGTCCATGGAACCGAAGAAGCTTGACTCCCTCTGAATCTTATCACGCTGCTCTTTCGCCTGCACATCCGTGATTGCGCCGGTATTTAAGTCGGCGTCGATCGCCATCTGTTTACCGGGCATAGCGTCCAGTGTAAAACGCGCCGTTACTTCCGCTACTCGTTCGGAACCTTTATTGATAACTACAAACTGAATAATGATCAGAATGATAAAAACGATAATGCCGACTACCAGATCACCGCCGCCCACGTACTCTCCAAAGGTCTCCACCACATTGCCCGGATTTCCCGTAAGCAATATCAGCTTGGTGGAAGAAACATTAAGCGCGATACGAAAGATCGTGGTAAACAAAAGGATGGTAGGATAAAACGACATATCCAGGACTTCCTTAGTGAACATCGTGGAAAACATGATCGTAAAAGCCAGCGACATATTAAGCGCAAGACAGACATCCAGCAGCCAGCTTGGGATCGATACGATCAACATAACAAATGCCGACAGCAGATATATCGCCACGCCAAGATCCGCTTTTTTCATGTCCTTCCACTCCTTTCCCTCTTTATATCATATCATCAATTAAGTAATTGTTCGGCATCCAAAACTCTTTGCCTGCTAAATCTTCCCCTGTGCGCGGTAAACTGCCGCCAGAACTTCAGCCACTGCCACATAAAGCTCCTGCGGGATCTGCTCCCCGATCTCGACATTGGCATACAGGGAACGCGCCAACGGTTTATTTTCCATGATCTCGATATGGTGCTCCTTTGCGGCCTCTTTGATCTTCTGCGCCAGATAATCCACACCTTTCGCCACCACAAACGGCGCGTCAGCGATACTCGTATCATAGCGGACCGCGACAGCATAATGTGTGGGGTTGGTGATCACGACGTCCGCTTTTGGCAGATCCTGCATCATCCTCCGTCTGGAAGCCTCCATCATCCTCTGCCGTATCTTTCCCTTGATCTGGGGGTCGCCTTCGGTATTCTTAAACTCATCCTTGACCTCCTGCTTTGTCATCTTCAGGTCTTCATGATGCTTCCATCTCTGGAAAATATAATCCGCCGCTGCAACCACGATAAAGATCATGGAGATCTTGAATCCGATATTGATCAGCATATCTCCCGCCGTCAGCACCGCCTGCATCAGCGGCATCTGATAGACCAGCAGGACCGTCTGCCATTTCTCCTTAAACTCATTATATATAACTATGATGATAATGGCAATTTTAATTAATGATTTCAATAACTCCACAAGCGACTGGAGAGAAAATAACTTCTTCACCCCGGAGATCGGATTCAGCTTGCTGAACTTAGGCTGCAGTGGCTTTGTCGTGGGCTTCCATTTCACCTGCACCAGATCCGCCACAAAACAGACAACAAATCCTATCAGCAGAAACGGCAGTATGAGCACCGCTATCCTCTGTAACGTAAAGGAAATCAGGGAAGAAAACGTTCTCGTTGAGATCCGTCCGCCTTCTAACGTCACATATTCCGCCATCCTGCCATAATACCCCGGAAACAGCTCCAACAGCTGCTTACCCAGCGTGGAGATCCAGATCTTAAGCATCGTAAACAGTGTAATCAGGGTAAGCGTGCTCGTCACTTCCTTACTTTTTGCCACCTGCCCTTCTTTTCTGGAATCGTCAATCTTCTTTTGTGTCGGTTCCTCTGTCTTCTCACCGCCGGGTCCGTCCTTTGCAAAGAACTGCAGCCGATAGGCGAGAAGCGTCTTATACTCAGCCATAGACCGCCCCCATCGCTTTTACAAACATTACGATCACCCGCTTCATCTGTACAAAGATAAAATCCGCAGCCGTAGGCAGCAGGGACGTCGTTATCAGCAGCACGCCAAGTCCGGCAAACACCTTGATCTGAAGACCCACCGCAAACATATTCATCTGCGGCGAAACTTTCGCCATAATGCCCAGAAGTCCGTTGACGATCAGTATCGTACAGAATACCGGCAGGCAGATCCTGAATCCGATGACGATATAATCTGTCATAAACGTTATAAAAGATTCGTAAAGCTGGTAAATAATAAACTGCGCCCGTCCAACCGGTATCAGGATAAATGTCTCCGCCAGCGCGGAAAGCAGATACCGGTACATCCCGCTGAGCAGAAATATCAGCATAAAACCATACTGGAAATACATACCGGTCACCGTCGTCTGCTGTCTTGTCGTCGGATCCATCAAAGACGCCATGGCAAATCCGATCTCCGTATCTACCATATGCCCGGCAAATCCGATAATCATAAAACAGAACTGCGCCCCCAGTCCGATCAGAAGTCCCGTGACCGCTTCCTTGATCACAAACCCCGCATATTGAAACAGCGTACTATATTCCGGTATCTCATGAACCGGAGCAACGCTAAACAACAGATACGCGGTAAAGACGCTGAACGTTACCTTGACCATACGCGGCACATTGTTCATGCCGAAGAACGGCGCCGCAAAGACAAAACAGGATACCCTGACCAGGATCAGGAGATAATATTCCAATTCTTCCAAAGGAAAAGCTGCATCAATCATAGGCTTCCACCGTTTATTTCACATATAGCGTAAAATTGGACCAGAGATTCTGCATCTGTGCAATAATATTATTTAACATCCAGTCGCCTGCAATAATCAGAGTTAAAAAAATAGAAAGTACCTTAGGAACAAAGGTAAGCGTCTGTTCCTGTATCGAAGTAACCGTCTGAAAGATACTGATGATCAGACCGATGACCAGCGATACCAGCAGCGCCGGTGCCGCGGTGGTGATAACACAGTATAAAGCCTGTGACATGATCGAGGTAACTGTTTCTACTGTCATATATCATTACGCTCCTTTCCATACTCAGTTAAATGTCTTAACAAGGTTGACAATGATCAGGTTCCACCCGTCTGCCAGAACAAATAACAGAATTTTAAACGGCATGGAGATCGTCGTCGGCGGAAGCATCATCATACCCATACTCATCAGGATGGATGCAACAACCATATCAATGACCAGGAACGGGATATAGATCAAAAACCCTATGATAAATGCCGCCCGAAGTTCACTTAAGATAAAGCTCGGAATCAGAACCGAAGTCGGCACGTCATCCGCAGTCACACCGTCCCACTCATGTCCGGCGATCTCCATCAGCGTTGCCGTATCTTTCACCTGCGTCTGCCGGTACATAAACTCCCGCAGCGGGGTGATTCCCTCCTTCAGCGCTTCCTCCTGCGTGATCTTTCCCTCATCTAAAGGCTGTATCGCATTGGTATAGATCTGCGCAAAGACCGGCGCCATGATATAGATGGTCAGGAATAGCGCAAGTCCCAGCAGCACCTGATTGGGCGGAGCCGTCTGCGTATTGAGCGCCGTCCTGGTAAAATGCAGCACAATGATAATACGTGTAAATGAAGTCAGCATAATCAGCAGCATCGGCGCAATTCCGATCAGCGTTAAAATAATCAAGATACGCAGCGCGCCGTTGATCGTGCCGTTGCCCTGATCCACCGTAACCGTAAAGGAGTCTCCCACGTTCAAGTCAGCATTGTCCCTGCCAGTCTGTGCGGTTCCGGGTTCATCCTCATAGGTACGCTCATCCGTCTCGCCGTCATTGTCCGTATCTGTGGCATAGACCCGCATCGGCACCAACAGACACAATATGCCCACCAGAAACAGTAGGCATATGGGGCGCAATATTCGCTTGTGGTTACTTATACTTTTCATGAATGGATCACCCTATTTTTTATCCTTCGACAGCTTTTCTTTCGCTTTCTCCATTATCTCTTTAAACCCAGGGAGATCCGTTCCCTTATCGTTCAAAAGCTGTATTTCTTCTTCTTTCAACTCCATAAGCATCGTGACCGTATCCTTACCGACCGCCACCGCCAGATAACGGCTTTNNCCGATCCTGACGATCTGGATATATCTCCCCGGAGCGATCTGTGCCGTCTCTATTACGGAAATATTGGCGTTATGAAACTTTCCCTTCTGAAAATTGGCAATATATCGCGTCGTAAAATACGTGACTGCCAGAACAAACCCAAAAATCAGAAGCAGCGTCAGAAAACGTGTAACATTGTCCAGCGTATCAACTGTTAATAACATAAAATACTAATCCTTAATAATCTCTGTCACCCTCACGCCGAAGCTTTCTTCGATGACTACAACTTCACCTTTGGCAACATATTTACCGTTGACCAAAACATCGATCGGCTCACCTGCAAGCTTCTCAAGCTCTATGATCGTACCCGGTGCAAAGTCAAGTATCTCATGGATCGTCTTTACCGTCCTGCCAAGCTCTACCGTAACTTCAAGCGGCACATCCATGATCAGGTTGATATTCTCCTGACCGATGATCGCAGCCATATCCGGCGTAAATGCCTGGAACTGTGCCGACTGCACATTCATCGGCGCCGCCATCTGCGGCATCATATAAGGCATTGCCTGCCCCGGCATCATCATCGGCTGTGCACCCATCTGCGGCATCATCTGCTGCGACATATCCTGTCCCATAGGCACCTGCTGATTCATCGCCGGCTGCTCCGTCATTGGCGCCGCCTGTG
>DLOP01000038.1:12463-16831 GCA_002478505.1 Lachnospiraceae bacterium UBA7481 | reverse complement strand
CAGGTGCGGGAGCCGGTTCCGGTTCCGCTTCCGCCTGCTGATTGATAAAGATATCATATAGTGAATGAGCAAAATCCAGAGGATACAGCTGCATAATGATGGAATCAATCAGATCCCCGATCTGCATCCTGAACGCGATCTTGACAAATGTACCATTGGTAAACTCCTGTACAATCCCCGCATCCTTGAGCTCATTCACATCCACATGTGTCGCCGTTGGCGGACTGATATCGATCTTCTGTCCGATCATGGAAGAAAGCGACGTTGCCGCGGAACCCATCATCTGGTTCATCGCCTCAGAGATCGCGCTTAAATGAAGCTCTCCCAGCTCTCCGTCAGTATTCGTTCCGTCTCCTCCCATCATTAGGTCGGTAATAATCTTTACGTCTTCTTCACGAAGCACCAAAATATTGGAGCCATTCAGACCGATCGTATATTTGATCTGCACAAATACACATGGGGTCGGATAATCCTCCACAATACTGTCCCAAGTTGCAAGCGATACCTTAGGCGTTGTAATATTAACTTTTCTATTCACCAGGGAATAAAGCGTCGTCGCCGAAGTACCCATGCTGATATTGGCAATCTCGCCGACAGCATCCTTCTCAATATCAGATAACAATTCCTCATCTGAAGAAGCATCAGACGCATCAGCCGCAGCAGGCGCCGTATCATCATTATTTCCTGTATCAAGACCGCTTAAAAGGGCATTGATCTCGTCCTGTGATAGCATGCCATCCATCGTCTATTCTTCCTCCTCTCTATATACTGAAGTTACCCGGACTGCGTATTTATCATGATCCGTTCCGGGCACTGCCGCAAACTTTTTATACTGACCGACATATACATCCAGCTCACTGTCTGTCCTTGTTCCCAGCCGGATGATATCTCCTACCTGAAGCCCTAAGAAATCATTGACTGTAATCTGGCTTCTACCAAGATACGCCTTTACAGGCACCTGAACCCTCTTAAGCAGCATCTCCAGATTCTCACGGTTATCCTCACCGGCATTCAGCGACTGGCTGGTAAACCAGAACTTCGTATTCAGATTATCCAGAATACTCTCTAAAGTCATAAAAGGCAGACAGACATTCATAAATCCCGATACGCCGCCCATATTGATACTAAGCGTGATGATAGAGATCATTTCATTGGGCGCGATAATCTGCGCAAACTGCGTATTGGTCTCTATCCTTTCCAACACCGGGGAAATATCCGTAACATTTCTCCACGGTTCCCGAAGCAGTCCCGTACAGATGGATAAGATATTGTTCAATATCCCCATCTCGATCTCCGAGAAATCCCTCAGCTTATCAATCGTCTCTCCCTGACCACCAAGCATCCTGTCCAGGATCGCATAAGCGACATTGGCGGAAAGCTCTACAATGATATTGCCGGGCAGCGGCTGAAAATTGACAACTCCCAGAATGACCGGATTGGACAATGCATTGGAAAATTCCGAAAAAGTAACCGACTCGGAGCTTGTCACATTCACCTGTATATTTTTTCTAAGATAAACCGGTAGGTTCGTCGAAAGCAGCCGTCCATAATGCTCAAAGATCAACTCCATCGTCCTCAGGTGTTCCTTAGAAAACTTCGATGGACGCTTGAAATCATAATTCTTAACGCTTTTCTCGGAATCCTTCTGGATCTCCTGAACATCTACCTCGCCGCTGGTCAGGGCAGCAAGCAGATTATCTATTTCATTTTGCGATAAGACATCGCCCATCCAACCTTACCTCCATGCTGCAGTAAACTCATGAATTACTGAACTATAATATTACTGAACGTCACTTTATAAATAAAAGTGGATCCGTACATATTCTGAATGCGTTCCAGAATCTCCTCACACATCTTTGTCTGTACTTCCGGGATCCTCGCTTCCGTCGCCGTATAACCGCTGACAACAGAGATGATCTCGCTCTTGATCAGATCCTCCTTGTTGACGACGTCTGCGCCATACGCCGCATAATCATCATGCTTCGTATTAATGGAAAGCGATACGGTAACTACAGCAAAATGATCTTTATTATCGCCCTCTTCCTTATCCAAAGAGATCGTCTGTTCCGCAATCGCATGCACCTCCGTATCAGCAATCGATACCGCGCCTGCTCCATCCGCGCTGCTATTCAGTTCGAGCTGCAGGATGCCTGCAATATCCGTCACGATTTCCGCTGTCTTTTTATTGGTAGAAAGCACAGAGAACAGCATCACAGCCGTCAATATGATATTGACCACCAATAAAGATAAAATAACAAGAGATAGCAAATTCTTTTTCATGATAACCCAAACACCTTTCTTTTTCCTAACCTGGAAATATTAATACGCACTGAGCGAATTGTATATCTTGATCTCTACCCGCCTGTTCAGCGCCCTGCCCTCTATGGTATCATTGGCTGCTATCGGGCAGTACTCTCCCCTGCCGGAATGTTTTATGATGGCGGGATCCAAATTTGTATGTCCGATCAGAAAATAAAATACAGACAAAGCTCTTGCGTCAGAAAGCTCATTATTGCTGGGAAAACGCGCCGTATTAATCGGCTGGTTGTCGGTATGGCCCTCGATCTCTATGGTGCTTTCCGCATAACGTTCCAGAATAATACCCACCTGCTGAAGCACAGCTTCCGCCTCCGGCTTCAACTCCGCACTTCCCGAAGCAAACAGCAGGGAACCGTTCAATGTCAGCTGCACATACTGGGAAGTGTAATCAAGCTCTATCATATCGTCCATGCCTGCCTCAGAGATCGCTTCTTCCACCATCTCCGCCATTTCTTCCGATGCCGCCTGTTTTGCATCTTCCAGCATCTTCTCCGCTTCTGCCAACATATCCTCAGGATCATCCACACTTTCAATTGGCTGACCGGTACTATTGATATAATCATCCAGCTGATTCAACTGGCTGACACCGTTACTGATCAGGACACCGTCTCCTATCGCCTGAGAACCCTTGGTAAAAATACTAAACGCCTGTGAAAACGAAGCAGCCACTTCCTCAAACTTTTGCTGATCTACAGTTGACATCGAAAACAAAAGTACAAAGAAGCACAAAAGCAGATTCATCAGATCGCTGAATGTTGCCATCCACGCCGGCGAACCGGGTGCAGGGACCTCTTCTTTTTTCTTAGCCAACTCTTCTCACCACACTTTCACGCGCTTTTTGCACAACTACTTCTATATTCATTCAGAAAACGCAATTTTTGCGTTTTAACGCGCTTTTTGCGTTCTTCAGTATGAGATATAGTACTTCTTTGCGAAGCAGCCTTTGCTGCGAGCAATTAGAAGTTCTTCTCATACTTATTCGGCAGCCTCTTCCCCGGAGCCTTCACCGAAACGATCCTTCGGTGCAAGGAAGGATTTTAACTTCTCCTCGATAACACGCGGATTCTCACCTGCCTGAATGGATAACAGACCCTCGATCATAATTTCCTTCAAAGTCATCTCTGCATCATTATTGGCAGACAGCTTCGTGGATACCGGAATGGAGATCCAGTTCGCAAGCAGGGAGCCGTACAATGTGGTCAGCAAAGCCACCGCCATAGCGGGACCGATTGCGGAAGCATCGCTCATGTTCTGAAGCATGTTAACCAGACCGATCAGTGTACCGATCATACCCCAGGCGGGTCCCATGGAAGCAAGATCCTGCCAAAATTTAACTTTCTGCTTATGCCTTGCATCAACGCTTCCCATCTCCGTCTCCATGATCGCACGGACCAGTTCCGGATCGGTACCGTCAACAATCAGCAAAATTCCCTTTTTCAGAAACTCATCGTCAATATCGCTTGCCGCTTCTTCCAGAGACAGCAGACCTTCCTTACGGGCGATATTGGACAGATCAATAATCTTTTTAATAATCTCTATGGTATCTAACTGCGGCGCTTTAAATGCCCTGCCAATACTCTTTAATCCACCAACAAAATCCTTGACGCTGTTCATGATCAAAACAGCACAAAAAGCACCACCAAATGTGATGATTGCGGACGGTACGTCCAAAAAGTTCTCTATAACTGTAAAATCAATACCTGTTTCGCTATAGACAATACCGAATACTACCATAACGAAACATATAACTACACTGTCATTGGAAGAAGCGGCAAGTGATATTGACGACGAGTTTCTGAAAAAGGGGATTTTGCTGATTGTTGACGGTACTGATCCGGAACTGGTCCGTGCGANNTCAAGACTGAAAACTTAACGCCGCCATCGTCATATACAATACCGAATATTACCATGATAAAGCATATAACTATACCCAGCAGTGTTGCTAAATCCATATCACATGTACCCTTTATTCTGCATTATGTATCGCAAAAATTTCCCTTCTAAATGATTTTACTAGATTTTTCACTTCTTGTCTACTTTCTTTTACAA
>DLOP01000038.1:0-12421 GCA_002478505.1 Lachnospiraceae bacterium UBA7481 | reverse complement strand
TCTATCAGATCGGAATTGACCAGAATCTTACTCCCGTTCAGTTTCGTAACCTCAATAATAAAACCACCTCCAAGTAAAAACCACACAAAAGGCTTGCGTGGCATAACGCCACGCAAACCATTATAAAACTTTATGGCACATTTTTCAAGTTATCTCTTTAAATTAACAAGTTCTTCCAAAAGCGTATCGGACACTGTGATGATACGGCTGTTCGCCTGGAAGCCTCTCTGAGTCGTGATCAGTTCGGTAAATTCCGTAGAAAGGTCAACATTACTCATTTCCAGAACACCGCTTCTGATCGCGCCACCGTCTGAAGATACGTCCACGCCGATACCATCAAACTCACCGGAGTTCAAAGTCGCCTGATAAAGGTTATCTCCTGTCTTTTCCAGACCTGCCGCATTGGCAAAGTTAGCAACCGCGATCTGTCCCAGAAGCTTTGTCTGACCGTTGTCATAAGCGCCGTAGATCTTGCCGTCATTCTGGATCGAGACGCCGGTCATCTTACCAACAGCGCATCCTGCGCCGTTTCCGTCCTTATCTCCAAAGGTCGCGGTAACAGTGGATGTCTTCTCGTTATTGAGGTTCAATGACGCTGACAGATCTACTGCGATCTGTTTGAACGGATTCTTAGCCGTTGTGTCCGTCGGTGTAAGCAGGAAGTTAAACTCTTTCAGGTTGGTGGTTCCGTTCAGTCCAACAAAGGTTCCCTTCTCAGCATCATAAGTCAGTTTAACGCTTTTTCCTGCCTCCGTGGTGAAACCATCCACATTCAGAGTGTCGCCATCAAACAGGGACGCTTTATCATCTTTTGTTTTTTGATATTCGACACCTGTATCAATCAAGACCTTCATAATCTTGGTTGCCACCGGCTTATCATCGGAACCATTAACGTTAACTGTTAATGCCGTCAGATCTTTATAATCTGTAAATCCAAATGCCTCCGCATATTTTTTGGCCTGCGCTTCATCTTTCGCTGTGCCATCTGCATTAAAAATATTTTTCGGATCAAGTGTTTCTTCCGGATCCTTTACAGTAATAATTCCTGTTTTCGGATCCAGAGTATATCCATCCATCGTACTATAGCTATTTTTCTTTGCTGCCTCAATGGCAGTGCCTTTCGTATCGTTACCAACAAAGATGCTGGCATCAAAATCCTTCAGGACCGATTCCTTGCCCTGCAGCACGTCATCCAGAGTCAACACATAGACACCCTTCTCATCCGTCGCCTTGAGCTTAAATCTTGCATTGTAGGTATAACCCAAGTTATCATAGAAAGAGAAATTCATTGCCTTACCGGTTGCGGAAAGGACATTCGAGTCATTTCTGTCGATAATGCCGGTAATGCGTCCCTTTTCCGTTGCCTGCGGGTTGCTGGTAAGATTCTCAGCCGAGAGGATCTGCAGCCTCTGCACCGTATCCTGTACGATATTGCCAGTGATGGGATCCGGCAGCCAGCCCATGACATTGTAACCGGTGGAACTCATGGCAAGGTTGCCTGCGGCGTCCACATAAAAGGAACCGTCTCTGGTAAAGTAGTTGCCGCTTCCGTTGCTGACTACGAAAAATGAATCTCCCGAGATCCTGACATCAAATGCGTTACCTGTATTCTGTGTAGAACCCTGCTGCGTCACCGCCGTATTGATTGCACCGGAAGTAACGCCGAGACCGATCTGTCTTGCATTCTGACCTGCTTTTCCGGTCTCCCCGTTGGGTCCTGATGCTCTCTGAGTCGTCTGGTACATCAATTCCGTAAATACGATCGACTGGGACTTATATCCCACCGTGTTGACATTGGCGATATTGTTACCAATAACGTCCATTTTGATCTGGTGTGTCTTCAGACCCGCTACACCAGAAAAGAGTGATCTCATCATAATTAAGTGCCCTCCTTTTACGGATGGAGCCGGTAAGGCGCCCCGTTCTGTCAGTCGCGGGGCAAAGCCTCCTGTATGGTCCGGCTATACGATTACTGCTCCATCAATGTTTGTAAATATGTTTTGATCTGTTTCCGTCTGATCCATCGCCGTGATCACGGTATTGCCCGGAATATTAACGATAAATGCGAACTGATCCATCAGTACCAGAGATTCATTGATCCCCTTTTCTCCCGCCTTTACCGTACCTTCCTGCAGCCGCTCCAGCTGTGTCTCAGAAAGTTCAATGTTTCTTTCTTCCAGTCTTCCTGCCGCATGCTTGGAAAACTTCAGCGTACTTTCCGCCGCTTTTGTCTCTTCCGCTTTCTGCCCAAGAATCTCCTGAAAGTTTACTGCCTTGCCGCCATCCCGGTTCCTGAGGGCATCCGTGCCAGCCGGACGACAGCCGTTTGTTACATGCGGAAAATAATTATTCTGTATCGACTCTCTTGTCTGCATCGTCTGCATTGTCTGCATCATCTGCATTGTTTGTGTCACTTTCGTCATTTTCCCCAGCCTCCATGCTATTTTTCTGAGCGATGAGTTCCTGCAGCTTCGCCGCATAGTCCTCGATCAGATTAAAGGTTGCTTCCGGCACAAATGAAAACTGATAATCACTCATACCGTTAATGATCCTTGCAAGTCCGGTGATCGTCTCTTCATCTTCAAGAGTTATATCGTCAACATCCGGCAGTTTCTTTAGAGCATCCGTGATATTTGTCAGCTTTTCCATAGCATCCAGATATTCATCATCCGCAATCGTATCAAGTTTATCAATGGAATATTTATTGCCGCCGATGGAAAGGAATGCCTTATCTCCCTGATATTCCACAAAATCAACCCTGCCCTGTATATACTCTGTCTCACCGACCGAGTTCTCTACCTTCATGATAACCTGCTTGCCGACCAGTCCCTGCGCCTGTACGGTGCCCATCTTTTCGCCGATTGCCTGAATCTCAGCCACCTCTGTAAATGTTGCGTACTGGCTTACCCACTCCGTATTGGAAGTCGGCTCCAAAGGATCCTGATTCTGCATCTCAGCCACTAATAATGTCAAAAAAGCGTCGGAGTCCATTCCGGAAGTATTCTTTTCCTTTTCCTTTGTCTTGTTTGATGAGGTATTTACCCCTGAAACAAATTCGCCATCCTTAAACTGTGCTATAAGATCGCTCATAAGCTTTTCTACTCCTTTCCGAAACTTATACTTTATAGTCCATCATATTGCCGTCCGCCTGCATCATCTCCACGGTTACCTGCTCCGCTTCGTCCAGCGCTTCCAGATCTTCCGGTGAAGCAAACTCTCCCAGATCGATCTTTCTCGTGGCTTTTCTGAGATTCTCCTGCTCCTCATCCATCTGCCGGTTGGAGTCATCCCCCTGCTGCAGGTTCTGTTCAAACTCGTGGCTCGCTACGGTCACTTCAACAGCTTCTACCTTAACGCCCTGCTGCTCCAGATTCTCTTTTAATATCATGACCTGTGCTTCCATCACAGCCTTTACCGCTTCATTCTGCGTCGTAAACTGTGCGGTTACAACCCCTTCTTTGGCAGTGACATTCAGATTGACCGTCCCAAGATGTTCGGGATTCAGCTGCATCTGCCACTCCGTAATATGCGCCGCAGTATTCTGTCTGATATAGGCATTGATCTGGTTGATAATCTCCGTCGGGCTGCTGCCCATCAGCTCTCTTGCCGCTTCCAACGCCATATCATGTATCACCGGCGTATCCGGCGTCGTCTGCTGAAGCGCCCCGATCTGATCCTCTCTAACCGTCTGACGCCGCATGAAGGCATCCGCCATACGATCCGATCCAAAACCGCGCTGTCCGCTCTGTGCATCCGATGAAGATCTGCCGTTGTTCTCCTGTGCGTGATCTGCCGGAAGCTGTTCCCCAACTGCCTGTACCTCTCCGCCGTCTTCCGCATATTCTGTCATTGCATCAGCCACGGGCATTTCCTTTACCGTCTGCGTTTCCGCCGTCGTCTCTGTTTTCAGCACCGGCATAACAGGGTCTTTGTCCTGACCCATTTGCATTTCATCTAATACTGCTTTTACATCCGCCTCATCCACGCCAAGCTCTTTGGCAAGCTCTGTGCTGATCTCCTTCATGGATGCATTCAGATCAAGCACCGTCTGGGAAAGATTTTCATCCGTCACCAAAGACCACTTATCACCGTCGCCCATCACCTCTGCAACAAGCGCTGAAACATTCTCAGGCTCCAAAAGATCCCATACATTCAGACCCATCTGTGCAAGGATTTCTTCCAGTTCTTCCTCGGTAACGTCAAGTTCCTCCGCCGTCTGCGTCAGAATATCTTCTTTGGCTTCGCCGACTGCCTTTTCACTGCCGGAATCTTCACTGACTGCGGCTTCCGTCTTCTGACCGCCGACCGCATCCTTTACCGTATCTGTCGGTTTCTCATTAGATACGCCGTTTCCTGCGTCATTTCCTGACTGCCCTGCCGTTTCTTTTACAGCTGCCGTCTTCTCCGGCTGGCAATTCTGTGCCTTAGGCTCATTCTGACCGGAAGCAGACATATTGGTCGTGGCCATATTAGTCATAATACCCTGAAACGCATCCTGACTGTTCTGCCCGCTTTTTGCCGCGTTCGCCACAGGAAGTACGTTACCCATCATGAAACCCATTTCTACTTTTGATGTCATCCTTTTCCTCCTTTCCGAAAAATTTACAAAGTATTATTACTGTGTAATATTACTACGTAAAAATTATCGGATAAATCAGTCTGTTTCTTAACCTTTCGGAGGAAAAACATTCTACTGGTTCATCAGCGCCGTCACCCTTGCAGCATTCTCCGGTTTCATCGCCGCTAATATATTGCCACGGGATTTCGCATCCATCGCCCATAAAATATCAGCCACAAGCTGCAGATTGCCCTGCATAACGTCCGTATCAAAAATTTTTCCCGCCGCCGACGCATCCATCGCAGCATACCCGTCCGCAAGGCTCTTGATCTGGGCATCCGTCTCCATTTTCTGGATCACCTGCTGATACAGATACTCCGCCGTCGTCGGATCAATGCTTTCATAATATTCCCTATAAGCCTCCGGTCCCGGACTTTTTTCCGTATAAATAACTTCTTCATAAAATTCCGTCTTGATCCTCTGGAACTCCACCTGCTGATTTTCAAAAGTCTGCAGCCGCGCCACTTCCGCTTTCAGCTGTTCGATTTCCGCCATATAATTCGTATTGGAAGATTGGACGCTGGAAAGCTGCACCTCCAGCTCACGGATCCTTTCCACCGCATCCGGCAGGGATCTATACCCATACATCCCCTCCAGATCGTCGACTTCTGTTGTATGATCCTTAGGAAGGATCTTGTTGACCACCGGAATATCTTTTAAGATCGGCGTCATAACATTGGTTCCAAGTCCGCCGACATCCAGCTTGATCAGGATGCATAAAATCGCGATCCAAATGATGATGATAAACAGCGTGACCATAAACATGGAAAAACCGCCGCCCGGCGCATCGTCATCCAGTTCCGCCTCCTGATCGGCAAGCTCTTTCGCCCGTTTCTTCACTTCCTTCTGCTGGCGTTTCTGATCCTGCTTTAATTTCTTACGTTCCTCTTGTATTTTTTTCTTCTCGACCTTGATATCGTCAGCCATATCGATGTCCTTTCATTGAAATCGGTAAATTTATTTTCTTCCATGGGTGTAGCTGGTAAGCTCGTCGATTTCCTTGACCTCCGCAGCATTCTCCTCCTGCAGAAATTCCTCAAAGGCATGCTCTTTCAGCTTATCATGCACCTTTCTTTCCTGTATTGCCTTCTGCATCCGCAGCCTGGCCACTTCCACATTCTTCTGTGCGACAACCACATTAAGATGCTGCTTCTTTACCTGTTCCTCAGCATATTTTCTGGCATATTCATTTTCTTTCAGTTCCAATACATTGAGCGCCTCGCCGCGCATCCGCCTTGCTTCCTCAGTCAGGAGTTCCCGCTTTCTGATCGCAAGATTTAAAAGCTCCTCCTCCTCTGCCAGCTTGCGCTGCGCCGCGGCAAAATTATTCTTTTCCTGTTCTTCCAGTTTGGACTTGATATCCAGTATATTCTGCATCCGGTATCGAAATCTCGCCATGCCAACCTCCATACCTTATGATCAAAAAAGTCCATTTAACAGTTCCAACGATTCTTCAAAAGTAAATTTTGTATCCACATCCTGCATAAGAAATTCATTGACTGCATCGATCTTTGAAATAGCATAATCGATCCCCGCGTTGGAACCCTTCTTATATGCCCCGATATTGATCAGATCCTCCGCCTCCTGATAAGTCGCCAGCACCGTCTTCAGCTTCGCCGCCGCCTGCCGGTGCTCCTTTGTAGTGACCATTGTCATACATCTTGAGATCGACTGCAGGACATCGATCGCCGGGTAATGATTCTTATGCCCAAGCTTTCTGGAAAGCATGATATGTCCGTCCAGAATGCTTCTTGCCGTATCTGTGATCGGCTCGTTAAAATCATCGCCGTCCACAAGAACCGCATACAAACCTGTGATGGAGCCCTTGTCGCTCCTTCCCGCGCGTTCCAGAAGTTTTGGCATCTCAGAATATACACTGGGAGGATATCCCCTCGTAACAGGCGGTTCACCGGTGGCCAGACCGATCTCTCTCTGCGCCATGGAAAAACGCGTCAGATTATCCATCATCAGAAGTACGTCCCTGCCCTGATCGCGAAAATACTCCGCAATCGCCGTCGCCGTCTGTGCGGCTTTCTTTCGTTCCAGTGCGGGTTTGTCCGAGGTTGCAACTACGACCACGGAACGCCGCATCCCCTCCTCGCCAAGATCACGCTCAATAAATTCCCTGACCTCCCTGCCGCGCTCCCCGATCAATGCGATCACATTGATATCAGCTTTCGTATTTCGCGCAAACATACCCATCAGCGTCGATTTACCAACACCTGATCCTGCAAAGATCCCGATCCGCTGTCCCTTGCCAATCGTGATCAGTCCGTCCACTGCCTTGACCCCCAGCGGAAGGGCTTCGTTGATGATCGTTCTGGTCATGGCATCCGGCGACGGCGCATCCAGCGGATACACCTTTTCCGAATCATACTTAAACTCGCTGACCGGTCTTCCCAGACCGTCCAGGATCTGTCCTAATAAAGCATCCCCTACCTGTACGGATAAAGGATGCTCCATATTTTCTACCATACAGCCCAAGCCGATTCCGTCAGTCGCCTCATATGGCATCAGCAATGTTTTATTATTATTAAAACCGACGACCTCAGCTAAGATCGCCTGTTCTCCATCCATATCCTGTCCCGTATAGATCCGGCAGAGATCTCCCATTTTCGCATCCGGTCCGGCAGACTCCAGCGTCAGTCCCACCACATTAGTGATCCTGCCCAGCCGTTTGAAATAGAGCCTCCCGACTGCCTGATCATATTTATCCAAGGAAACAGCACTCATTCTCCTCAACCTGCCTATCCTGTATTCTCGCGTCTCCCGCCAGCCTTCCGATCACCCATTATAACTAAGCAGCTTAAGCTGCCGTTTTAGCATCTCCATCTGCGTCCCCAATCCGCAATCCATGATGCCCAGATCACTTTCGATCATGCAGTCTCCCTTTTTCATCGTACCGTCCGCAATGATCTCAAAAGCATCTTCCGGCATGCCGGTCTCCACGGATATCTGCGGCTTGCCGCTTTTGGCCGCCTCATAATCCTCTTTTGAAACATGGACAATATAATTCCTCCCACTGTCAAAAGAAGCAAGCGATCTGTTGATTAAAAAAAGGATATTCTCCCTTTCCTCTTCCAGCCGTATCCCCAACACATGTTCATAAACTCCTGTCAGCTTATCCACCAGCGCCGGCTCCAGCTCCTCCATCTGCTCCTGATACCGGTCTTCCAGTTCCTTTTCCTTTGTGATCAGCTGCTGCTCCATCTGCTGATAATGTGCCCGGCATTCGTCTTCCGCTTTCTGTTTTCCTTCAGCATACCCTTCCTGATATCCCGTCTCAGAGGCTTTTACACGCAGCTCCTCAATCTCTTTCCGAGCCTCCGCCTTCATCGCCTCGATCTCCGCCATGGCTTCTTCTTTTAATTGCACCTGATCTTCAAGGATCTCCTCGGGATCTGTTTCTCCCTCATCCTCTACAAGCCTTGCCACCTGTTCCGCATCAATGCCCTCAACAAAACCTTCTTCAAATTCCTCCGGCTCGATCTGTTCCTGCATCTGAACCGCCACTTCTCCGAGAATCCGTTCCACCGTCTCATTGTTGTCGATGATCACCTTATCCGTCTTATCCAGAACAACATAGCCGCCCTTTAATATATTGCTATACAACGATATCGTCACCTCCGCCACGGGAAATCACAAGCTCGCCGGAATCCTCCAGCTTCCTGATGATATTAACGATCTTCTGCTGCGCTTCCTCCACGTCTTTCATACGTACAGGTCCCATAAATTCCATATCTTCCTTGATCATCTCAGCAAGACGCTTCGACAGGTTATTAAAGATCGCATTCTGGACTTCCTCATTCGCGCCCTTCAGCGCAAGCGCCAGTTCGTTATTATCCACGTCACGAAGTACACGCTGGATGGAACGGTCATCAAGCAGAAGGATATCCTCAAATACAAACATCTTCTTACGGATTTCATCTGCAAGCTCCGGATCCTCGATCTCCAGAATCTCCATAATATGTTTCTCCGTACTGCGGTCTGTGGAATTCAGGATATCGACAACACGATCGACGCCGCCGATAATGGTATAATCCTGATTGACAAGATTCGCCAGCTTAGATTCCAATACCCGTTCAACCTCCTTGATTACGTCGGGACTTGTTCTGTCCATAACCGCGATTCTCTTTGCAACATCCGCCTGATTTTCCGGCGGAAGCGCGGAGATAATAGCAGATGCCTGCTGCGAAGACAGATACGATAAGATCAGCGCGATCGTTTGCGGATGCTCATCCTGAATAAAGTTCAGAAGCTGAAGCGCGTCGGTCTTTCTGACAAATTCAAAAGGCTTCACCTGTAAGGACGCCGTCAGCTTACCAATAACGTCTACCGCCTTCTCAGAGCCAAGCGCCTTCTCCAAAAGTTCCTTCGCATAACCGATACCACCTTCCGCAATATACTGCTGCGCAAGGCAGATCTCATAAAATTCATTGATGACATCTTCCTTTACCTGCGGAGTAATGCTTCTGGTATTGGCAATCTCCAACGTAAGATCTTCGATCTCTTCTTCTTTTAAATGTTTAAATATCGTCGATGACTTTTCCGGTCCTAATGCGATCAAAAGGATCGCTGCCTTCTGAAGTCCCGTCAGTGCTGAATCTGCCACGATTAATCAGTCTCCCTATGTACATTTAATATTAACCCCAATCCTCAGTCAGCCAGTTCCTTAGCAGATTGGCCGCCGCTTCCGGATTGTCATCTACGAATTTCTCAACAATCTTGCGGGACTCGGATTTATCTTCCAAATTAATCTCTTCCAGCGTATCCACCGGCGTTGATTTCAGGATATCGTCAATGCTGATCTCCTCTTCTTCAACCTCGCCTTTAACACTGCGCATGCTCCGAAGCACAACAAATGCCAGAAGTCCGAGGATCAGTAAGATCAGTATGATCTGCAGAACGTCCGCCGTCTCCACATCAATACCCTCTTTATCTACAAAGAACGGCTCCTCATAAACGATCAATGAGATATTATTTTTATTGATGCCGGTCGCATTGGCAACAAACTGGTAAAGCTCCTCGCTGACTTCCACCTGCACCCGCGCACCATTATTCAGTTTGTACTGCTCCCATGTGACGCCTTCGCCGTCCAGCAGTCCCTGGGCTTTCACATCTTCTTCCCTGATCACTTTATAGTTAATGCATATAGCAGAAATTGAAGATTCATCCGCCTTGATACCGCCTGCCGGAATCTCCTCGTGGACCGTCTCCTCATTTTGCAGGAAATCTACCGAGGTTTCATCCACCACGGAACTGGAATACTGTCCATTCTCATATTGATACCCTGTCTCAACCTGGGAATCCGTTCCTGGCACTCCCGATACGCCGCCGTTATTTTCTTCATGATAGGTATCACGGGAAGCGGGCAAGCCTTCTTCACTTCCTGCCGGCGCGTTGTATATATGCTTTGCTACCTCCCGATTGGCAGTGTCAATGACGATATTCGCCGCGACCTCTACACTAGAGAAGGAATTGGACCTTAAGAACACATCCCGTACCTTGTTGGTCGTAAGCTCCGTCCACTTGGCCTGCAGCTCCATCAGGGAACTTGCAAGCCCATAAGAAGAAGTCTCGGAACTTCCGGAAAATAACAGATTACCCTGATTATCTGTAATCACGACATTCTCCGTAGAATTATTTCCCAGCGCCGTCGCAATAAATCTTGCCATTCCCGCCGCCACATCCCTGGAGCAGTCCCCTGACAGCGTCAGCATGACGCCTGCGGAAGTCTCCTTCTGCTGCGAGATCAGCGTTCCGTCGTCCTGGGGAACCGTCAGCTGCACCGTCGCGTCCTTAACAAAGGTATAGGACTTCAAAGTGTCCTGCATCATGGTTTCCAGATATTTGACATAACGCCTCTGCCTGTCCGCTTCTGTGGAGGTAAAGCCGCCTGCCGAAACATTGTCAATCCCAAAAGCGCTGGTATAAATGTTATTAGAGCCGAGAAGCAGATTGGCTTCCGTATAATTCTTGCGATTGATAAAAATCTCAAGCCCGTCCTCCGAGGTCTTATAATCCATTCCGTCCGAAGATTTTAAAAGATCAATCGCAGTCTGGGCATCCGAAGGAGTATCCGCTTTATAAATCCTGACATACTGAGGTTTTGTAACAGATACGATAAGAAACACAAACGCAGCGATCACGAATACCGCCAGCGCAGTGATCGCTATCTTCTGACGGGAAGTGAAATGCTCCCACCAGTCCAGAAATTTCTTGGGAAGGCTTTTCAGCCACTCTAACAACTTATCTACCATCTAACAACTATCCTTGCCTTTCTCTTAACGCATACCTTCTTTAGAACTGCATGTTCATCAGTTCTTTATATGCTTCCATAAACTTATCCCTGACCGCCACTGTATATTGCAACGCTGTAGATGCCTTCTGCAATGCGATTGCCAGATCATGCGTACTTTCCGCCTTTCCCAGGGAAAGCTTGATTTCTTCATTCTCCGCCTGTGAAAGATAATTGTTGGTCGTATTGATATTGCCGATCACGGAATCCAGCACTTTACCGAACATATCCTTCTCGCCGGAAGCCGGCTGAATAGCAGGGCTTTTATACACTACCGGTTCAATCGGTTCTGAACGCATCTCACGCACTGTATTAAGTTCCATATGTATCTCCATCCTTTCCTACGAGTTCGCTTTGCGTTTTTAGCTCTGCAGAATGCTCAGTCCCTTCGTGGCAATCGATTTGCTAGCCTGAAATGCCGTGACATTGGCTTCATAGGAACGCGACGCATCAATCAGGTTCGTCATTTCCGTAATGATGTTTACATTAGGATAGGTCACGTAACCATTCTCGTCCGCATCCGGATGGGAAGGATCATAGACCATGTTCATCGGCGTATCCTCATCCTCATGGATATCCGTGATCTTGACACCATATCCTATCGCATCCTCCATCTCTTTAAAGGAATTCCTTCTGGTATGCCCCTTTCCCACCACGTGATCCAACACATGAGAAAAACTTCCGATATGCTCCGTCTCCTGTGTCGTAAAAGTAACAACCTTCCTGCGGTAAGGCGTACCGTCTTCCGTCCTTGTAGTATTGGCATTGGCAACATTCTCCGCAATCACGTCCATGCGGTACCGCTGCGCCGAAAGCCCGGTTGCCGTAATATCAAATGCAGTAAAAATCCCCATCTTGTACTCTCCTTTCAAACCCCTGATAAAATCTCAAAAATCTACCGGTTCTACTTCATGACCATCTTAAGATTCTTAAACTCCATATTAATTGAATCCAGCAGCGTATTATATGTAATCTGATTTTCCGCCAGATAAACATTTTCGGTGTCAATATCCACGTTATTGCCGTCCAGACGATAGGAATGATCCGCCTGCTCCGTATAAACCGACGGATTGATACGGGAAAGCTTACGCTTATTCACCTCAGATACCTTCGCATCCATCGTCTCAAAGTGGGAATGTCCCAAAGCCCTCTGCAGCTCATGTTCAAAAGCCACATCCTGCCGCTTGTATCCCGGCGTGTCGTCGTTGGCAATGTTATTGGAAATCGCGTCATTCCTAAGCCATGCCGCGTCCGCCGCCTTATCCATGATATTGATATAATCAAATACATCTGTTTTAAGCATTTCCTATCCTTCCTTTCCTATTTTGCTTCATGCCGAGCATAGCATAAAAAACGGATTCTGTGAAAATCCGTTTCCCGACTTTTTAACCATGTTCCTTCACAGTCTGCATTCCTTTAAAAATCATATGATTTAATATTATACACCCTTAGGAATAATATTTCCAGTAAATTTTATTATTTCGATAGTGTAAATTTACTGTAGG
>DLOP01000023.1:2347-2523 GCA_002478505.1 Lachnospiraceae bacterium UBA7481 | reverse complement strand
ATACGTGAGGGATTATGATGCAGAGGATCCTCAGATACGTCTTAAGATCCTTCATACTTATAAGGTGAGTGAACTGTGCGAAGAAATAGCGCGTGATTTGGTTAGCCCGACAAAAATCCGGGGGAGGGAATCTGCGCAGAAGGAAATTGACCTTGCATGGCTGATCGGGATGCTTC
>DLOP01000023.1:2071-2296 GCA_002478505.1 Lachnospiraceae bacterium UBA7481 | reverse complement strand
GCACTTGGAACCAGGATATTATTTGAAGAAGGGATGCTGGCGAGATTCATCACGGCGGAGCCCGAAGATCCGGATGTGGGGGTGCTCCGCGCGGCGATTGCTTACCATAGTGATTACCGGATTCCGAAAGATCTGGACGAACGGACAAGGATGTTTTGCCAGATCTTGAGAGACGCGGATAAGCTCGATATTTTCCGGGTGAATTGCGAAACGCCTCTGGAGGAT
>DLOP01000023.1:247-1938 GCA_002478505.1 Lachnospiraceae bacterium UBA7481 | reverse complement strand
AATATCCCATCAGCAGGAAGATTGTGGCGCGTCAGGGATATCTGGAACATCTGCTGGATTTCCCGTCGGAAAACGGAAAAACGAGGCAGCAGTTTGCTATTATGAAAAAATACCTAACACTATAAAATGTGGTTAAAAAAAAATAAAACACAAAATATATGAAAAAGGGATACCATTTCTCTGAAAAATGTGTATAATAGAAAATGTGTGGACAAGACACAGATTTGAGGAGAAGATTGGTGAGAAATCGAGGATACAAATATATCATAAAGCGCAGGCAGGAAGGTTACTGGCTTTATTGCGTCAATGCGATATGGATCAATCAGATGTTGAAGGAACACGGCATACGCCCCAGGGATTTCAGGCAGCTGACATGGCAGGAGCTTGCTGAAGTTCAAGATTCTGTATTTGGCAGAAGGCTGTTTCTGGAGTTTAAGCCAAAGAATTTCTGGCAGATGGTGGATACCCTTTCCCTTAAATATGTTTCCTATGACTTGGAGAAGGGAACCTGCCTTTATGAGCAGGATTGGTTTTTGCAATATCCGATGTTTGCACAGGAAGATGTCTATGAGCTTTTGCGGGACAGTGGTCTTAGGCAGGAAGATGCCATACGCATTATGGAGGTGGTCCGCAGGGGACAGTGCGGTACTGATCTGAAATGGCGTGAGTTTATTGAACTTTATGATGTGCCGGAAGGGATGGTAGAGGCATTTTCCAGATGTATCTATCTGCCGCCGAGGGAGAAAGTGGTTGCAGATCTGCTGGATTCTATATCAATGGCGATCCGTTGCAAGGCTCGTGGGAAGATTGATTGAGAATATCGGCATATGATTAAAAAATATGATCAAAGATATCCTTACCGCGTGGAAAAGTTTCTGACGCGGTAAGATACTTTTAAATGAAAAGATAATAGAAGATGATCAATAGAAAGAATTTATTTTGCCCAGTTACGCCGATCCTGACCGAAGAAAAAGATGGCAATTGTTCCGGGACCTACGTGCGCCCCGGTGCAGAGGTCATAGCAGCGTATGATAAACTCTTTGACAGGGCATTTGGCGCGGATAGCGTCGGCGACAAACTGCGCGTCTTCCGGGGCGTCGCAGTGGGCGATGGCAACATATTCTTCTGAGGGATTGACCAGACGGGCGATCGTATGGTCGGCAAGCGCCTGTAAGGAACGCTGACGGCTGCGGACTTTCTCGTGTACGACGATCTTGCCAAGATCATTGCCTTTCAGAATGGGTTTTATGGAAAGAAGGCTGCCGATGGCGGTNNCCTCTGCACCGGGGCGCAGAGATACGGCCTCCCCGTTTGAGATATTTCAGATCGCCCACAGTAAAGATCTGGTTCATGTTCATCTTTTCCCGTTCAAAGTAGGCAAGAACTTCGTCAATAGAAGAGCCCTGTTCACGAAGTTCGGCGATCCTGATTGCCCAGATCCCTTCTGCCAGGGAGGCGGATAATGTATCAATGACGGCGATGTGCCGGTCAGGATATTTTTCATTCAGGTCATCTGCTGCAATCTTTGCTGCCTGAGATGTGCCGGAGATGCCGCTGGAAATACTGACAAATACAATGTCTTTGCCCTCCGCCAGAAACGGTTCAAAATATCTGGTAAAGTTGTCGGAGTTGATCAGAGATGTGGAAACGGCGGCGCCTTTTCTCATTCGGTCATAAAAATTTTTCCCTGT
>DLOP01000023.1:0-186 GCA_002478505.1 Lachnospiraceae bacterium UBA7481 | reverse complement strand
ATATGATATCTGTCAGTCAGGTCTTTTGTCAGATTGCTGGCGGAATCGGTAATGATTTCATACAACATGGCTTACAACTCCTTGAAAACATTTTAAATATTTAATATATAGTGCAAAACTAAGAAACAGTATTACATTTAGTTTGCACTTACCGATGTATTGTATTATAATAATACATGATGTAGT
>DLOP01000167.1 GCA_002478505.1 Lachnospiraceae bacterium UBA7481 | reverse complement strand
GGAGGATTTTATTACGGCATTAACCAGATTAACAAATCGCTTATCATTTATAACCGCTTAAAGGGACAGAATTATAATGGACTGGTGCTTGGCGCTTCCGGTTCCGGTAAATCATTCTCCGCAAAGCGTGAGATGACGAACGCAATCATTAACACGAACGCCGAAGTATATATCATTGATCCGGACGGCGAATACGCACCCATGGCAAAAGCCTTTAACGGTTCCGTCATAAAGATTGAACCGGGCAACGGCGTATATATCAACCCGTTTGACCTTGATATCGACACTTCTAATGATGAGGAGAATTCCCCGCTCGTTATGAAGACGGACTTTATCTGCGGCATGCTGGAAACAATGCTGGGTGGCAGCGCAAGACTTCTGCCTTCGCAGAAATCTATCGTTGACCGCTGCGTTAAGATTATTTATCATCCGTATATCCAGCACCTTCAGGAACTTCCGCCAGACCCTAAAACAGGCAGGAAGCGCACGATTGACCGTGATACCTGTCCGACCATGCAGAGTCTTTTTGAGGCGCTTCTGCAGCAGCCGCAGCAGGAGGCGCAGGAGCTTGCACTTGTCATGGAGACTTATACGACGGGTGCATTTGACACATTTGCCCACAGGACGAACGTGGATTTGGATAACCGACTGATTATTTACGATATCAGCAAAATCGGTACAAACTTAATGGAACTGGCATTGAAGGTCTGCATGAACGACTGCTGGAACAAGATGATGGAGAACAAGCGGCAGAATAAGTGGACTTGGTTCTATATTGATGAGTTCCATCTGCTTTTATCCAACGCTTCCACATCAAACTTCTTAAAGTCCGTATGGAAGCGTGCAAGGAAGTGGCAGGGCGTGCCGACCGGCATCACGCAGAACGTGGAAGACCTCTTACAGAGCCAGGACGCAAGGGCAATCATCAATAACTCGTCGTTTGTATATATGTTAAACCAGTCCGCAATGGACCGCTCCATGCTGGCGGAGCTTCTTAATCTTACGGAGAATGACGTCGAGTTCATCACAAACGCGGAAGCAGGGCACGGGCTTATCTATACGGGCAAACAGTCCATCCCGTTCTCCGATAAGTTCCCGAAGAATACGAAGCTCTTTGAGGTCATGACGACAAAGCCCAAAGACGTGGAGGAGTAGGATCGATCATAAGATTTTAAATAAGCTTTTTATGGGATGACATAATTGATTCCTTTCGCAGAGGGGGCTGCTTTCCGTATGGACAGTGCTCCGTTAATTTTACATATAGAAATATGATGTTTTACAAAAAACGGGAAAATCCCGGACAAAAGGAGATTATGATATGGATTTTACAAAATTTATGAATCCCGATACAGAAGATTCAAAAGGCGGCGTGCCTGAAACAAAAGACATCCGTATGCAGTCATTTAACGACATCCTTGCAGAGACCACCACAGAGGATAATACACCACATGATTTGTCAGCGGGTGACGCAGCTGCCTTTATCCGGCGCATCTCCGGGACGGATGAGAACGGAAAATCGAAATGCACGGTCTCTTACGGCGGTTATTGTTTTAAGGACGGGGATATGGATAATGTCGTGACGGACGAGGCATCATCAGGTTTTCTGAAAAATGCCTATATCCGGCTCATCCACAATAAACTTTTACCTGATTTTTATGAGATGGATATCGTTTTTGAATCGCCTTGTGACACAGGCCTTAAGCTTTTGTGGCTGAAGATGGAGCGTTACCGCCTAAAAGACCTTGCAGATGATAATAAGGATATCAATGTATTCTATTTCAACATTATGGAAAATTTTGAAGAGGACAGGGAGGATTTAAACGGTCTTGTCGTATGCAATATCTTAAATCCCATGCTTTCTTATCTGACAAGGATATCACCCGCACAGGAGGCGGCAGAGGTATCCATGAAGGATAATACAAAAATGGGAGGAAATATATTAAGGATGCTTTTTCATGCTTCCATGGTATCGTTTGAGGTAACGCAAAATATCGACAGCGCAAAGCTCAGAAGTGAAGTGGTGGATACCCTCCATGAAGAAATGCTGAAAGAAGAATATACCAACGTATGCTCCACCATGGAAGAAGGCGCTCAGGTATGGGATGATTACGGCCCGGATGATTTTAACTAAAATGGATAAGAAAGGATAAAAAATTATGGGAATAGGAACAGCTTTTAAAGAGCTTGATGCCATGGCACAGGGGGCGGGAAATGCCGGACGAAGCTTAATGGGCGATTCCGACGTATACCAGGGATATAACAAGGTACGGAAAGCCGCCGCAGTCATCAGCTTTGCCACCCACTTCGCAAGCAGGAAATCCGAAGAAGCTCTGGTCAACAGAGTGGAAGAGCTGCAGCGTCAGGCAAGCAGCAGCATTGCGGCTAATCCCGTCGCTGCAGGCTATCAGGGAAGAGGCATGTCGAATGACGCGATTCAGTTCGATATCAGCAGCCGTATCAGCGACAATAACGGCAAAATAAACATCTACAATAATGAAATCACCAGCGCCAGAGAAGCCATCAGTAAAATAGATTTTTCCAAACTGGACGCCATGGACGAATACCAAAAGCATACGCAGGTCATTGCGGACGCTCAGAATAAGATAACCTCCTTTAATGTGGAAAACGAGATGCTTTCCAAGGCAGGCGCGGATTTTAATACCTTAGACAGGATGAACGGGCATAGCAGCAGTCTGGATGCC
The DNA here is from genome assembly GCA_002478505.1 of Lachnospiraceae bacterium UBA7481. Classification (GTDB taxonomy): domain Bacteria; phylum Bacillota; class Clostridia; order Lachnospirales; family Lachnospiraceae; genus NK4A136. Next base: position 17,238 of record DLOP01000167.1, on the reverse strand, counting down.
GTACGTTCAGACATCTCCGCAGGACAGCAGAACGCCAGATACTGGCATTTGCACTGTTCCTGTNNAGTGCAGACAGCCGCCGTCAACAAGCTGTTAGGGGGGTCTTTTGTCGGTGACGCCTATAATACGTTTAACACGGCAAGGATGATTACCGGGCAAATCAAAACTATGCACCATAAAAGCGTGAAGGCAAGTCTGGAAGAGCGTATCTGGTTTAACGAAAAGACGAAGGCGCAAATCAATAACCTTATTGCAAGGACGACGCCGGGTTCCGGAGTAAACAGGATATTAAACAGGGTTTCCCGAAGACTGGACAGGAACAGTGCAAATGCCAGAGAAAGGATACGCGTTAATAACCTGAGGCGTACAAAGGCAGGGCGTAAGAAGCTGGCGGACGACAACCGCGCGTTAAGGGCGGCTGAAAAAAGGGCNNACGCGGCCCGCCGCGGCAGGCGGGATGCATCGTTCAGGGGTCTGGAAAAACAAAAAGCAGACTTAGCCAGAGAAATCAATAAGGCAAGGGCGGAAGCGCGTTCTAATTTTATGGGGAAAGGGAACAAGACCGGTTTTTACAAGTCTGACGAGTATAAGGAATTTTTAAGAAAAAACAGCCCGAAGCACAGACGTCTCCAGCGCTTAAACAGAAGGATACGGAAAAGAGGCCGTACAAGGGCGTTCTTCTCCAGATGGAATGCGAGGCTAACGGGAGTAAAGAACTGGATGAATAATTGGACTTTGAGAAAGGCGAGGATAACCGCTTTCTTTTCAAAGCTTAACCGTTTCAACCCTCTTAACCTGTTAAGGATGGCGGCGGCAAAGGCAGCCGGGATTGTTGCCGCAGCCGTATTACATATCATCTTATATGTTGCTGCAGCTACAGGAGCGATAATGCTGATTTCGTTCTTTATCCTGCATTTCGCTTCGACCCTGATTAACGGCATGAGGACCGACCTTACGGGAGAGCTGAATAACAGCCAGAACTGGTGCCAGCTTATCCTTGACCACCTTTATTATGATATGGGACAGGAGTTTGAGCAGGTTATCAAGGACGACGCCTTTTCGCATTATTTCACGTATTACTATATCGTGACGCCCTATTATAACGTCCCCCTGTCCGTTGATTATTCCACGTTCGGAAAGTCATGGATATGGGAGGAAGCGGATAATACGTCAAGATGGGTGGTTTCCGGAAATATCACAGACCTTGGCGAGGACGACGGGTTCACATACGGAAATCCCCTTTTTACGGTCAATGATGGCGTAGAGCGCATATATGACGCTGACGGATACCTTGTAAGCGCAAATGCAATCACATGGGAGGAAGGCAAGGGGGAAAGCCTTAATACCTATAAGGACGTTTCCGGGGCCATGGAAGGGGCGGCGGATATGATTACATGGGGAAACAACGCGGATAAGCTGCGGACGAATGTTGACCCGAGGCTGAATGTGTTCCCCATCATGGCAATGATGCATACGAAATATATCGACAACTTAAATTACGAGGAATGGGTGACGGCGCTCGCCTATACCTATTATATGTACGCCATGAGCCATGATATCGCGAAGTACGATTCCAACGACTCCTTCCGCAGCTTTAATCTGGGCGGAAATGACAACGGTGTTGATTATCTGGAAGAGGTGAGGGAAAATGAGGGGATGTCCGGCTATAACGTCAATGTATTCTTCCATGGGGACAGGGAAATTCTGGACCCGCGTACATCATCATCCGTATCCATGACAAATAGATATGGCTGGAACTATATCTATGTCAATTCCGACTACATGGGTACGAGACAGCGCGTGTATTTCTTCAGCAATCAGGTCTATAGCAGGGAATACCAGTCCATGACGACCGGCTGCGACAATGTGTATTACCACTCTGCCGCGGCAGGCTACGGTGGACTCAGCGGACAGGAAAATGACACCGGTGACGGACATACCGACGGCATCTACTGTGAAACGAACGTGAAGCTGGTACAGTTATTCAGGCGCGCGGTTTATGAATATATCTACAGCAGCGCGGGCAGCACGGAGTTTGGCGGACACCAGACCATAGCAAACACCGACATGGATTATACATATACGGTACATTACTTATATGAGCTGGCAAACGGCACGGAATCCGGATACAGGGGGACGGACACGGAAGCTCTCTGCAGGATGATGGGGATAAGTGTGGAGTACCTTAGAGACAACCTCTATATGCCGACCGGCAGTGACTATACCCATTCTACAGGCCAGATAGGTGTCACGGTAAACGGGATTCCGGGCGTACAGGGATATGCTTTCAGCTTCGGGGAAAATAATTTTACGCCCGTCCGTGAATGGCGGGAGTGCAATAATTTTGTAACAATCAACCTTACCGAGCCTGCTTATCCGGAAGCGCAGGGCTGCGGATGCGGCGGAGGAAATGCCCGCAGTATTTACGACGAAGCATATGATAAGATTCTCCATAACGGGGCGTGCTATGTGTACCATGGAGTACAAAGCTATATAAACAACAATAATTTTGATTCCGGTAATCCAAGCGCGGGCTGCGGATGGGTATATACCTGCGGCAGCCCGACCAATGATGAGAGGGAAGACGGCATGCCCTGCCATACACATAACGATAGCTGCGCTAAACACTGGCAGTGCAACTGCGGAAGGTATCATATTGAAGATACGGTTTATGTCTGCGCCGGTCACTGCGCCGGACATCTGATACCCTCCACGACGGTCGTACAGAGGCTGTCTTATGAGGGACTGGCACAGGGGGATGGGTTCAAAACGACTTATTGGCTCACCGTAAATGATATTACCGGAGATACGACCATGGTAGAGGCGGAAAAAGTCATTGCAGGCTCTATTTTCGGACTGGGCAGGGCTCTGGGAGAGATGGATGATGCAATGATGGAAGTCACAGAATTAAGGACGAACATTGCGTTAAAATACAATACGGGAGGACGTATGCCGTCATTGCCCGAGTGGAAATTATTTTGGATAAAAAGGGCTCAGGGTTGGTTTTCCATTATTCCGAGCGGCCCGAGGGCGTTCTATACGGTAATAGGCAAACGGTTCATTTATGCTGCTGCAGGCGGTATTGATTTCTTTACGAATAATATGGCGGATTTCTTGGAGAACGTATTCATTAATCATACGGGCGTGTTAAGAGCACTACAAGCACAATGGGAAGATATTAAAGAGGCTCTGAAGGGAGAGAAAGCTGACCCTATGGATGAGGCGACCAGCCATGGTGATAATAATGCCAGAGATAAATTAGGCTTCCAAGGCTGGTTTGCTCCTGCTTCGGATTATCCTTATCCTACACGCTACAGTCAGAGTGCTATGAGTGAATTGAGGATGTTTTATGGCAGTTTTTATGACAATAACGGAAATATTGTTTACCAAGACCCACAGAAAGGATTTTTGGTAGGCGTAAGGAACTGGAAAGAGTTTGACGTCTATTTCCCTGAAGAACTTCTAAACGCCCTTGGACAGCCGTAAATCAGTAAGAAAGCTGATAGAGCGAAAAAAGGCTCTGGAAAAGGATAAGGCTCTCAAAAGAAAGACCCCTGTATCATTTTACAGGGGTTCTTCTTTTATATATTTATCAAGAAATATCATTAACAGAAAGGATTATTCAGCGGGAACGAAGCCATAATAGTCTTCTATAGGAATATAAACCAATATACCATTATAACCATCCCTGTCAAAATCATCACCATGCTCCTCAAAGAAAGCAGCAGCGGAATCAGAAAACCAGACATAATCATTTGATGCGATACAAATATCAGTCTTTGACCCAGCAGGCTTTGAATTTCTTGCATATATCGCCCTGTATCCCGGTTCATATCCCCACTCGTTACCTTCCTCAAAGTTGATGAAAAATACACTAAGTCCGGCATCTCCGGCATTAACATATGCCAATCCCGAATCAGTTATTTTGTAAACAGAACCGGACTCACCGGAACCGGATTCATGAAATCTCTCCCACTGTGGAACGCCTGAATGTTCAATCTGTGCCTTGATATCTTCCATGGACGATACGCCGAACTCAATCAAAATAGGCCCGTACTGCATGAACATCCCGTCGGAATCTATCTCAGGGCGTTTCTCAAAGGTCATTTCGGAAACGGGAGTGTAGTCCTCTTCGGGGGTATTTTCATTTCCACCGTTTGCCGGGATGATTACGATTGCCTGGTCTTCCTCACCGTCGCCGTCCGTGTCAAGGGGGACGTAATACTGGTCATTGTTGGGATTTTCCGTCTGCGTGATACCGGTATCTTCCCCTTCGGGAGTTTTCTCAGCTACCTTACATGCCGTAAGGGCAAGGATAAAGGTTGTCACCATTGTTAATAAGAGAGTTCTTTTTTTCATAGTTTTGATTCCTTTCTTGGATAGAAATATAAGCTGTTCCTGTTTTTATATGTAAAATAAAAACGGGAAACTTGTTTTAAAAAACATAATATTTAAATATTATTTCAATATATTTTTTTAAGAAACATGTTTTTTGTTTACAACATAATATAATATAGCAGAAAGTAAAAAGAAATGCAAATGATATTTTACGATTCTTGTTAATTTTTCATCCGTCTTATCCCTTTATCTATTTCATTCCCTTATCCCTTATCTGTCCTTTTAGCTTATTACGCTCAACTCCTTATTATTCCTAATTCCCTATTATTTCTAACTCCCTATTACTCCTTTTAGAGTCACACATCGGAAATATAGTAAGCCAATGATTTACTTTTGAACCTTGATATGCTATACTATCAATGCTCAGCTTGTTGGGCATTTGATACTAAGGCTCTTTTTTTAAAAGGAGCTTTTACTATGAAAAAGATTTAAAAGGAAAGAAAGCATAAGTCAGAAACAGCACATTTCAAAGGAGATTAAGATAAAATGAAATTGGGAATTGGTACGTTGAAGTGGAGTTAGAAATTATAGTTTGAGCCTTAATACCGAGAGCAAAGAACGGTCAAGTCATAAGAAATGGCTTGACCATTTTAGTAGAAAATATTTTCCCTTTTATTTATGTTTGTGAATAAATAAAAAGGGTACTGAACGCACTGCATAAAGCGATCAGGGAAAAGGAGAGGGAATGATGCAGTTTTATCTGGCTCCAATGGAAGAAGTGACAGGGTATGTATATCGGAATGTGTATCATGCGCTGTTTGATGATGTGGATAAATATTTTACACCGTTTATTACACCGACACAGAAAAAGAAATTAAAAACCAGAGATCAAAAGGAAGTATCGCCGGAGAATAACCGGGGAATCCATGTGGTGCCTCAGATTTTGACCAATAATGCGGAGCAGTTTGTTGATACCTGTAATATGCTGGTGGAGTTTGGGTATGATGAAGTGAATCTGAATCTGGGATGCCCATCCGCTACGGTTGTAAAAAAGGCAAAGGGAAGCGGATTCCTGAATGATACAGAAAGGTTGGACCAATTTTTTGAAGAGGCATTTCAGAAACTGGATCAGGAACAGAGTCCGCTGAAAATATCTGTCAAAACAAGGATAGGACTGGAATTTGCGGAGGAATTTGAGGATATTTTGAAAATATATAACCGGTATCCGCTGAGTGAGGTCATCATACATCCAAGACTGCAGAAGGATTTCTATAATCATACTCCGGACCTTGACACATTTTCGGATGCGCTTGACAGAAGCATTCATCCGGTCTGCTATAATGGAGATATTTTTACAAAGAAACACTATGAAGCTTTTATAAAAAGATTTCCGACTGTGGAAAGAGTAATGCTGGGACGCGGCATTGTGACGAATCCGGGATTGGTTCGGGAGATCAGGACCGGGGAGAAGATTTCCAGAGAAGAACTAAAGCGATATCACGATATGTTGTATGCGGCTTACAGGGAGGCTCTTGGCAGTGACAAAGATACGCTTTTTAAAATGAAAGAAGTCTGGTCTTATCTTGGAAATATTTTTTCGAATGCGGACAGATATTTAAAAAAGATACGGAAAGCGGGCCGGACGGAAGAATATCTTTCGGCAGTCAAAGGGATGTTTGAGTGCTGCAGGATAGATATGCAGTAAAATCAGGAAGAATAAAATCCTACGTTTTACTTATGAGCCTTGCTATGCTATACTATCAATATTCAGATTGCTGAGCATTTGGTGTAATTGTGCAAAATATAAATCAATAGTATTGAATGAGAGTTGGGGAGGGAAAACGATGGAAGGATCAATGTTATTTTTTGGAATGTTTTGGGTTATTATTCTTTTTGTGCTTGTATTAGCGGGTGTAGTGTGTGTGCTTTATGGAATTTCACACTCAAAGGCACTCAAGGCGTTAGGGTATGCCAGACCGTGGATGGTATGGATCCCTTTTGCAAATTGTTGGGCGCTTGCAGAGGTAGCATTAGACGGTGAAGAAAATATAAAAATTTTTGATTCGTTTAGCGTTCCGGCGACGCTGTTTAAGCTTTGGTGGTTAATTGCGTATGGCGTTTTGTTTATTCCGGGAGTGGGAGAAATATTGAGTCCTGCCATACAGGTAATCTGTTTAGGTACCTGTTATACAAAGATATATGCAAGGCTGGATGGGAAAACAGAGGCGGAGACACAGGCGCTTGGCTATGTATCAGGTTTCTTTCCTATTATTGCCGTATTCAAGTTTCTAATGGGACGCTATAATGTTTAGCCCATTACTCGATCGTGTAAAGGAAGAATAACCGAAAGGTAAGCTGGACTTATTTTTTGGGAGGTGACAGTTATGTCAAGTTTTGTGAAAAAGACAATAACATGTGTGTGTTGTGGTGAAAAATATGAAATCAGTATGATGAAAGGTTATTCTACATTGGAGAATTCATGCATTGATTTAGACACAAATCCGCATAATCCTGCATTGTATGAACGGGTAATACTTTGTCCGAATTGTGGTTATGCAACAGCTGAGCCATATACACTTATTCCTGATGATATTAAGGTATTAGTGAAGGACGATAATTATCAAAACATTTTGAAAAGTGAACAATATGATGACACATGTAGAAAATTACTGTTAGCTGGATATCTGTCTGTAAAAAACAGGAATGCGAAAGAGGCAGGGTATAATTATTTATTAGCTTTTTGGTATATGAAAGAGCATGGTTTTGCAGAGTTTGAAAAGGCAAGAGAAGAAGCGATAAAAAACTTTGAGCGATATTTGAAGGAAACGCAAGATTTTGAAGTGGCAATGATTCTTGTTGACTTGCTTCGTCAAAGTGAAATGTTTGACGAAGCAATGGAAACACTTATTTCTTTGAAACAATATATTGCAAATAATAATGCTCTTAAGAATGTATCTTTATACGAGGAGAAACTAATTAAATCTAAGGATTCTAAATCTCATCGTTTAGAGGAGATGACCGAATGATATTTACATGGAGCCAAAGCTAAAATGGTAATAGTACAAGCAATGCAAAGGTTGATTATTTTACATATAGCGATGGTCAATTGTTAGATCAATTTAAAAACGAAGGGAGAATTAATGATTCAATGCAACAGTCTTATATTTGGATTTTTTCATTGATTTAAAAAGTAATGGAAGTGGAGCAGATGAGTAGATGAAGGTATTTATGAAAAGAAGCATACTACGAATTCAGATATTGTTAATATCGGTATTCTGTGTGACTGCCTGTGGCAAACATGCGGACGATAGCATGGTGAATGAAGCTAACATTTCCAATGACGAAACAGCAGACAGAATGGAAAATTTCTCGGCAGACGGGCATTCTTATGATGTTAATGAAATACTATCTGATTTAACAATAGACGGTGTTAGTATCGACTGGCCATGTGAATTAGAAGATGTTCAGAATGTATTTGAACTTGGTGATTCGTATTCTTTTGAAGATTTTCCGGATATTTTATGGTATGACTTGTACTCGGATAATAATAAAGTGGGCGAGGTTTTGGTAAGTGAGGATAACTCTGTTGTAGTTCTAATAAGTTTATCTTTTATTTTAAATGACGGAATTCCATTTAAGTTTAAAGGGGTCACGGAAAACAGTTCCTATTCAGATGTGATACGTTTGTTAGGTGAACCCACTGACCAAAGCGAAATGGGATATCGCTATATTCATTATTATGATGTCAATCAGGATAGAACGGAAGCTTATACATATGACGAAATTATGATAAGTTTTAATGATGACAACATACGTTTAATAGAATTTTATTGTTCAAAGGAAAATGCATCAACCATTAAGGAGTAATTTCAGTAAGCAGGACAACCGCATACATATTGGAATTTGAACTTTTTCTAAGTCGCACATTGGAAATATAGGAATCCAATGATTTACTTTTGAACCTTGATATGCTATACTACCAATGCTCAACTTGCTGGGCATTTGATATTAAGGCTCTTTTTTTTAAGGAGCTTTTACTATGAAAAAGACTTAATTTAGGAAAGAAAACACAAGTCAAAAACAGCACATTTCAAAGGAGATTAAGATAAAATGAAATTAGGAATCGTTATTTTCGGGGCTGTTTCATGGAAATCTATGTATCTCTATAAAATGGTTTAAAGGTTGATAAATACAGGGGTTGGGAGCGATTTGATTTCTATGTAAGTGTTTATATCTTCATAAGGTTTTATGGGGAATTGGTACGTAATTGGTACATATTGGTACGTAGATATGTTATATTGTAACAGGAAATTAGAAACTATAGGGTGAGCCTTAATACCATTTGAAGAAAAGGGTGTCTATTACATTCGAGTTTTTAAATTGATAATAAAGCTGGGATATAACAAAAGAAAGAACGGAAAATTTCTTAAATGAGTTGTAATTTTCAAAAATTAGTGTATACTAAATATAGTAGGTGATGCACAGCCTTATAAGTGAGCGAGTTATAAGTGGGTGATGCACAGCCCATAAGTGAGCGAGTTAACAGTTGGGCAGGGACTACTTAAGTCTCTGCCTTTTCTGTTAGATAATACGGCGGTGGAAATCCATTGCTATTTATAAACAAAGGAGTTTTATGAAAGATAATATAAGAATATATGGAGTGAAGGATTCTTACATAAAATATTTGAGCCAATATCAGGAGCATTTGTTCTTGCATGAAGGTGGTTCGTCTGGGCGTAAATATATTGGTGTTGTATTAGAAATCAATCATAATTCCTACTTTGCGCCATTATCCTCGTTTAAAACAAAGCACAAGAAAATGAAGGAGGGTGTGGACTTTATTAAGATAAAGGACTATGCGGTTATCAATATCAACAATATGATTCCTGTACCGAAAGGGCAACTGATTGAACTAAATATTAATACTGAAAAGGATCCGCATTATAAATTTCTTTTACAGGCCGAAAGCCGGGAAATCAACAGGCAGAAAAGTCGAATCAGAAAAAATGCTGAGATTGTTTATAATCATAAGAAGCGGAATGGGAATTTAACACCACTGGCAAAGAGAACGAATGATTTTGAAATGTTGGAGAAACTTAGCAGAGATTTCTCATAGAATCTTTTTTATTTGAAATATAGAAGAATTTATATGAAATAAAATATTTGAATTATTTAAGCTACTAATACTATAATTAGTGGCTTTAATATCTTTGCTTGGAAAACACATGCATTTCGCAAGCAAAATGGATATACTGATTAAAAAGGAGGCGATTGTTATGGCACGAACATCAAATGTATTTGCACGAGTGGAACCTGAAATCAAAGAGCAGGCGGAGCAGGTGCTTGAACGTTTGGGAATCTCTATGTCTAATGCTGTGAGTATGTTTTTGAGACAGGTGGTTTTGCAAAGAGGTATTCCGTTTGAAATGAAGCTGCCGCAGACGGCATCGCTGAATTACGGCTCTCTTACCAAAGAACAGTTTGATGCGGAAATGGAAAAAGGCATGGCTGATGTAAAAGCGGGCAGGGTTTATTCGGCAGATGCCATTGAAGCGGAAATGAAGAGAGACTTTGGCGTATGAGTTGGGATATTGTATATATAGCACATGCAAGATAAGACTTGCGTGATATTTATGAATATATAGCATTAGAGCTGCTTGCGCCGGACACCGCAACCGGGCAAACTCAGCGGATTATGAAAACGATTCGTTCCCTTGAATAAATGCCTATGCGTCATCAACTTTATGGAGAAGAACCGTGGCATAGTCGGGGAATTCGATTTTTGCCTGTAGATAATTATCTGATATTCTATCTGCCGGAAGAACTTCAGAATACAGTAAATATTGTCCGAATTATGTATGGTGGCAGAGATGTATGCAGGCAGTTAAGTGAAACGGTTTTATAATAGGTGAGTTATTTTATATAATAAGGCTAACCTATGAAACTTATGATTTTTCGGATTCATAAGTGTGGTTTTCCGTAAGTTGCGGTTCATTTACACTGAATATGCGAAAGCTGAAGAAAAGAGAACCGCTGTATAAGGTTATTGGTTTTAAAGGGTTGACCTTGGTAGTGATCGGTGTTACACTTCGTGTGACACCGATCACTACCAATATAATGGGATGAATAGGTTTTTCAATAGTAGAAGTATTGTCCAGAACGAAATATAAAAATAGACATATATTATATCATGAGTGTGATAAAAATACAAGAGTGATAATTCTTGCAAAATGGTTTATAATATAAATAGGACAGAAATGCCTCGATGAAAGAGCATCGTTAAAAGTTGGACTGCAGACGGAGCAGGGTAAAATTCCGTTTCGTTAGGTGTCATAAATGGGCATCGAGCCTAGCAACTTGGATAAAGTTGTAGTCCACGTGGGGGACTTAATGATTTCCACGTCGTTTTGGGCATCTTAACTGGATGCCAAGGCTGACAACCAGCATAAAACTCTTTTTACAAAGATCAATTGAGGAGTGTGGGTTCACACTCCTCATTACATTAGAGAGAAGAATATATGGCAACAAAGACAGATAAGAAGAATGCTATACGGCAAGATATTATGGATTCAGCAGTAGTATATAGTAATGACTTAGCGGGCAAGACTTTTCTTTATGTGTATGGGGAGGAATTTTTTGAGGTATCTTTTCCGGTGGACCATTTTTTACATTTGACAGGCGTTGAAACGAAACTTTCTGCAAAGAATTTTTATAAAAATGCAAAAAAAGGAAGACTTACGAATAATCAGTTTTACTTTACGGGGAGACATCCATATGCAAATGCAAAGAAAAAGTTACCATGTCTGAAAAGATTACCTGAATTAACAAATGAAATGGTTTGCATCTTAAAGGATATGCGAACGGTTACGATAATTTACAAAATTAGTGTTACCAATTTGGAATTTACATTGGGGTTAACAGAAAATTTAGATAATTATGGAAAAAAGATAAATGATCTATTTTTGCCTATGTCGTTAAGAGTAGAGGATTCTTCTGTAGAGAAAAGTACAGATGGTGAGATTGTAGATTTTATTTTCGAAAAGGATGCAAGTAGGGCTAAGTATAGTAATCTAATTTTTAAAGATGAAAGTAAGAATATTCCAGATAGTGTACGTTACTTGATAAATGAAAGTTTTTATGACTCATCAATTGATTAGTATATATTATGAAGAATAGCATAGAGAAATCTAAACGGATATTATTGAGGGTAATTAATTAGTTAAAAGATGTTCAAAACAATTTAATAAAGAAAATTTAATTAGAATATAAACAAGGTATAGTTGTTTATGGGGCTGTTTCATGTAAATCTATGTATCTCTATAAATTGGCTTAAAGAATGATAGATATTGGGGTTGAGAGCGAGTTGGTTTGCATGTAAGTCTTTATATCTTCATAAGGTTTTACGGGGGAATTGGTATATAATTGGTACGTTGGCATGTTGTTATATAACAGGAAATTAGAAACTATAGGTTGAGCCTTGATACCATCTAAAGTTATTGTATTTCAAAAAAAATAAATATTTTTTAAACTATTGATCATATGTGAATTATTGCATATTATATCATTAACCAAGGAAGCTTATGATTTTCCGGATTCATAAGCGGAGGTTCTTCTGTAAGTCCGGTTCACTTACACCGAATAGGCGCAAGCTGAAGAAAAGAGAACCGTTTTATAGGATTTAAAAAGCTCTTGGCTGCGGTCAAGAGCTTTTATTTAGCAATATGTTATTAGAATAGAGCAATGACTGTTATGATTAATTGGCAACCATTGCTAAAATGATTATGAATGTTGAAATTTGTTTGAGGGAGAGTATATCTTGTATCCCCTTTCAAAAATATATACAATATATTGAATAAATGTTGACAAAAGAACTGTTTTCTGATAGTATCTAAACACGAAGGAAAAAATAATTTGGTTTATACACTCGAAAAATACGACATATGAGATGTAAGTGGTGGCAAAGGATTCATTTTGTGTTGTTTTTTTTGAGTGTTTTTGTTTATTTAAGAAGATTAAAAATACGATACGCTGAAAAAGGAGAATGTAATGCGCCAAGAAAAAATTACAATTAATAGTATAGATGATTTGTATAAGATAGAAAAAGAAAAAAGAGAGTATTTTCACATATTGGACTCTGATCCATTTAAAAATAACTTGACCTTATTTTTTAGGGGACAATCTGATTATTCGTGGGGACTAAAGCCAAGTATAATGAGACAGGAAAGTATACATGAATGGGAAGAATTAAAAGATTATGAATCTAATAAAGACAATTTGGTAACATACATAGCAAAATGTCAACATTATGGTAAAAAAAACAAGATTTCTTGATTTTACAACAGATATTAATGTTGCACTATTTTTTGCATGTAATCAAGATGTTGATATAGATGGAAGTCTTTTTATATGTCCATATGTACCGAGAAAAATGAGTTGGTGTGATTCATTTATTATTTCTGAATTATCTTTGCTTAAAGAAGAGATTACACTTAGAGATTTCTCGGATAATTTATTGAGAAAATATACGGAAATAAAAAGTTATTATAAGGATATCACGGAATTATGTACATACATAGTTTCATGGTTGGATCATGGTTTTGTTGTATTGCCAGATAAAGATGAATATGAAAAACTGAAAGAATATAATAAAAGAATATATAATCAAAAAGGTGCATTTTTTGTCTGTGGTAATAAAACAAAGAAGCCACTTAATTCATGGAATAGAATTAGTTCTCATGCCGGTAATAATATTATTATTCCGGAGATAAATGATGTCCCGGATACTATTCAAGACAGTAGATTTGTTACAAACATAAAAATACCATCCAATTTAAAATGTGAACTTTTAAATATTCTTAATGAAAAAGGCATTAATGAAGAGTATTTATATGATAGTATGTAGAAAGGAGAGATTTGTACATGGCAGATGTCGAAAAGCATTATCCTAACCTAACATGGCCGCAATTTGCTGTGTGCAATGACAATGCAACAAGCGCCTTTGAAGACATGGCAAGGCGTCTGTTTTCTCTGGAGTTTTTAAGCAAAGGTACGCTTCCACATTCTAATCATAATAATCCGGGAGTCGAGGTGCTGCCAATTTTAGAACCACCGCATTCTGATGGATCAAAGCAAAGAAAAATCAGTTTCCAGGCGAAATATTTTGAAGGAAATGTACACTATCCAAAAATAAAAGAATCAATGAATCAAGTCATCAAGCATTATGGGGATGAACTTGATTTGATATATCTGTTTTGTAATAAGACGCTTACGACTACGACTAAAGGGTATAAAAATATAGAGAGCTTGCTTAAAAAATATGGGATTGTATTATATCCCATTTCCAACACTGAGGTATTGGATTTGGTGGCAAAATACAGGAACATAGCTAACTATTTCTTCCTGCCACGCATAAGACCTGACGATGTGCAGTTTAATCAGATACATGCAGGTATTGTTGTTAATACCGGAGATGATATTGGATGTAATTCTTGTCCGATAAAGATTGGCGAAAAGGTCATTGATCCGAGATTGCTTCAAAGTTTTGTTCAGGAAAAAATTCAAGCTTGTAGAGCATTTGTTTCAGAAATGCAGTTAGATAGACTCCGAGAAGAGCTTGATAAGATATTTACATACAAGCTTGCTGGTGTTGAGGGCGCTGAAATTCTATTGTTTTATAAGCTCATTGTGGATTTACACGACGGTAATGAGATCGATATTTCTGTAGATGGGCTCACAGAACAATATAAAAGTGAATTATCATGGTTGAAACAATATTATAAAAATCCATTGCCTGTAGGAGCATACACGTTTGTGGGGCATTGTATTGAAAGTCAGACATTAGTGTTGGATAAAATGTTTGCATCGAAGTTATGGGATGCAGTAACATCACTTTGCGAAGATATAGTGGATGATACGCATTCGGAGATAGTGGATATTGCTAAGCAATATTATGGATTAGCTTTATTTAATTTACAAAAATATTCTGAGGCTACAGATATGCTTAGAGGACTCTACCAGAAAAGTCGCAAAGAAAATATTCTTTTGTATTCAACCTTTGCAGAGATGAAGAATATCAATTGTGCATTGCGCGATGGACATTATGAACATAGAGATAGACTAATTGAACTTATAAATCAGCTGGATTCGCTTAAAGACAATAATCAGTATAAAAGTAATAAGAATCTCGTTGCAATGTTATACCTTGAAACGGCCTTTAATTTGGGCATCAATGAGAAAGAGTTTCTTGAAAATGCCGTCGAAAGATATCAGGACTTTTCTGAGGAAGTTAAAAATGACCAGAATGTCAGATATTTGTATGCGCTTTGCTTGGAATTAAATGGTAGTATCGAATCAGCTGAAATGATATATGCAGAGTTAGAATGGGAAGACAACGCGAATATTGCGTTCAGATATCTGATCTGCAAATTGACAAGGAATAAATATACAGAAGTGGTTGAATTTTATAGGAAAATCAAGCAATCTGTAATAAACACAAAACTAAAAGGTCTTTATTTGACAGCATTGTTTTACGAAGAAAAAGATAAGTATGAAGATACTTTGAAAGAATTTTTAACCGATGTGCAGGATGATTTTGAAGGGATCATTGATATTGCTTTCGAAATTCATGAAAAGAGTTATTTGCAAAAGTATATAATTCCGCTAATCAAGAAATATCCGGACGTTGAAATTGAAAATCTTGTTCTTATGCAAAAAACAGAATTATTATTTATTTTGTCACATGCGGGAGAAATTGAACTTATATTAACAGTGATAAAGAACATCCATGAAATAAGTGCATTGAACCGCTTTATCGTAAGGGAAATATATAAGGCTATTTTTGCTGTTTGTAACAGAGAATTTAGCAACCATGACAAGGCGCTGATTAAGTCTAATATGCTAGAGGCATCTGAGCAAATTGCGGACATTTTTTTAGAAGCTGCTGTATTGCGAAGAGAGTTTTTGCAGATAAAGTATCTTTGTGCTGGAGCAAAGGAAAAGAGATTCAGCATGTTGAAATATGCTAAAGAGCTTTTTGAAATCACAAACGAAGAAGGTATGGCGAGAAATATTATCGCTATGCTTTTTGAAAGAAACGAAACGGATTTCAACGCATATGCTCCATATATTGGTGTGTTAAGTAATTCCACAAAACCGGATTACTGTATGGCAGTTGCTTCTGCAATGCTACGTTTGGGAAAGACTGAGGAAGCCGATTTATATGCATATAAGGCATTATATTATTTGAATGATACGGAAGATTACGAGATTTATAAAAGCTATTTTGGTTACTACAACCAGAATCTCAACAGGTATCATGATGAAGGCAATCTAAAAATAGTAAAAGGAAATTCAGTTGTTACACTTGAAGAGAATTTACCAGGAAATGGACAGAACCCGAAAATTATTACTTTGTGTCTCGATTCAGAAAGCGAGTTTTCGGACTTGAGTAATACAAGTATGGGGATTAGACATATTCCATCTGATAGTTCCCTGTATCTAAAAATACAGGGGAGTGGACTGAATCAGGTATTGAAAGTAGAGGATATCAATTATCGAATAACTGATATACGATCCAGAACCGATTATGCGGCAGGGTTTATTTTCAGAAAAATCACTACACATCCAGAAAAGTTTGATGGAGCAGTTCTTGTGTTCGCATCCGAAAAACCAGAGGATCTGATAGAGAAAATCAAATCGGTGACTGATAGAACAGAGCAGACAGAAGCATTGCTTAATTTTTATCATTTCAAAGAAAATGAAACAGGTTTACCTATAGACTCATTTGTTAATGGTGATTATGATCGTTATATTGATGCATTAACTATGCTCTTACATGCAAAAGATCAAGCGTTTTACACTGGTTATCCGATATATGAGGATGAAGAAAATCAAAAATATATTCCAGCATTGTCTACATTAGTATTATTGAGCACTATGAATATACTGAATGTGCTTGATGGAATCAAAAATAGTTTACTTTTACCAATGTCATATATGGACTTTTTTGCTGAAAGATATAGCAAGGCAAAGGAAACATGTCTTGTGTCTGAGGGGAAATTGGTCAATGTAAATAACCAATTGACCTTGATTGAAAATGATTTTTCTCATGTTGAAATATGGGAAAGAATCATTGATTTTTGTGCGGAATGTAAGAAAATAGAAATATCGGATGAAGATCGTATAGGATTCTCAATCGGGGATTTTATAAATGGGGAACAGTTTATTTCTGCAGCACGGCTGCATTTGATCCATCTGGATGCATTTGTTTTGGCAAAAAAAGAGCAAGCGACTCTTTTATGTGACGACTTATTCTTCAGAAAAATGGCTACGTGTGGAAAAATTAGAAATATAAACTTTGCTTCGATTTTACGGCACTATGTGGATGATGATTTTGTTGTTCCAATTGTAATGGAGCTATCGAAAACTAATTATTTGTATATTCCGCTTATGGCTAGAACAGATGAAGAAGCAATAGAGTTAAAGAAAAACATATTAGATGGTGAACTAAAGAAGAAATACTATAGTAAAATGTTAATAGCGTATAATGATGCATGGAAAAAGGTTATGCGTGAAATCTTTGGCGAAGATATAGAATTTGAGGAAACATAATGAAAAAATGTTTTGGATGTGATAGTTCAGGAACCGTTATTTTTAGAGACTTCAAAGTTTAGTGGAGATTATCAAAGTTTTGGAAGGTCTGATAAATAAATTTTCATTGTTCATTAGAATTAAACTTGCAATAATAAATATTGAAAAGAAAGTGAAAAGTGTTGCCTGTGGATGGCCACCGACAGTGCTTGTAGTTCTTCTGATATGAAATATTATAATGTAAAAAAATTATGGTGAAAAATGGAAATAAATGTGATATAATATCAAATGATAATTGGAAGTTATCCGTTA
>DLOP01000168.1:12477-15045 GCA_002478505.1 Lachnospiraceae bacterium UBA7481 | reverse complement strand
GGTTCGAGCCCTATAGGCCCCACTTATAAAATATTATATGGGCGGATTCCCGAGTGGCCAAAGGGAGCAGACTGTAAATCTGTTGGCACTGCCTTCGGTGGTTCGAATCCACCTCCGCCCAGTCTGCACCCAAGGAACATGATCGGTAAAAGAGTTTTTGACTGTACAAAGGATAAACTAATATAATATCGCGGGGTGGAGCAGTCTGGAAGCTCGTCGGGCTCATAACCCGAAGGTCATAGGTTCAAATCCTGTCCCCGCTACTCAATGCCCAGATAGCTCAGTTGGTAGAGCAAGGGACTGAAAATCCCTGTGTCGCTGGTTCGATTCCGGCTCTGGGCATTATATTTTGGCTTTTGTACAAAATATATATGATGGGATACTAGCTCAGTTGGTAGAGCACCTGACTTTTAATCAGGTTGTCGGGGGTTCGAATCCCCCGTGTCTCATGAAAGACCTAAAAGGGTCTTTTTTTGTTCAAGGACAAAGTTACATCCCGAGATAGCCATTCTTGACATGGCTTGGAAAATGTAATATTGTATTTTTAGCATGAAGTTTTTAAATTCGGAGAGATAATATGGTAAATTTTGTCATTGCATTAGAGTGTTTTGGCATATGTCTGACCATTATAGCTGTACTCCTTTTGTTTAATGGGGAGGGGTCCAGAGAGCAGAAACTGCTGATCATCATTATGTGCGGCTCACTGATACAAAATGTGGGGTATTTGTTGGAACTGATTGCGCCATCGATGGAGGCAGCCATGACGGCGGTGACTGTGGAAAAGGTAGCTTCCGCTTTTACGCCGCTGTGCTACTGCTGGTTTATTTATATCTATTGTTCTATAAATCCGCCGAAACTATTTTTAAGGATTCTTTTTGTATTTAGCTTTTTATCTCTGCCTGCGGTGATTTTTAACTGGCAAGGTCTTTTTTATCGTGAAGTGCAGTGGCTGGAGTTTTCAGACGGATTTCATTATATCAGTCTCAGCTATGGTCCATTATATGTTTTTTTTATGATTGTTCAAATTATTATTCCCTTTGTGCTTTGTATTTTCACCCTGATGAGGGCTATACATGAACGCTCGGATCAACAGGTCAATCGCCAGTATTGGACGATCCTTTTTATTTCCACACTGCCGGTGATGGTTTTGATTGCCTACGTTGTTAAACTTTTGAAAGTTTTTGATTTTACTCCGGTAACATATACGATCTCCATGGCCATGGTAGTCATCGTGATCTGGAGCCGCCGTAATTATGATTTCCGCCATCTGGCGGCGGAGAAGATTTTGGAGAGTATGGGTGACGGTGTGATAACGCTGGATGATCATGATCGGCTGGTCAGCTATAACAGAGCGGCGGCGAATATTTTTACCCATCTGCGTGCCCATAGACCGGGAGAGAACATCCGGGTAGTGGAGGGCTTTCAGGAGGAAATGCTTAACGAGGATATTCCCCAGAGTTTTTCCATCAATGGACAGCACTATGAAAGCCACAGCAAGCATATTAAAGATGAAAACGGAAAGATACAGGGCTGTGTTATTTTGATCCTTGATATGACAGATATCAAGGCTTATATTAATGAGATCAAACGGGTGCGGCATCAGGCGGAGAAGGCCAGCATTGCAAAAAGTGAATTTCTTGCAAATATGTCCCACGAGATAAGGACGCCGATGAACGCAATTATCGGGCTGAATGATATTATTATGGAGGAATGCGGAGATACTGAAATCTATGCCCATGCTAAAGATGCACAGTCTGCGGCAAAAAATCTACTGACGATTATCAATGATATTTTGGACCTTTCCAAGGTGGAATCGGGCAAAATGGAACTGATAAATGTAAATTATTACATAAAAGTGCTGATGGATGAAATTATCGGGATGATGGATATGGCGGCTTCCCAGAGCGGTTTGATCTTGAAGTACGAATGTGACGAAACCATACCCTGCCGCTATTGTGGTGATGATGGCAGAATCAAACAGATTCTGATCAATATACTCAGCAATGCAATTAAGTTCACGAAAAAAGGATACGTACGCGCGTATATTACCGGAAAACCCGGAAGGAACGCGGATGAAGAATTGATTATTTTTTGTGTGGAGGATACCGGCTGCGGTATTCGGGAGGAAGATATTGATAAGATTTTCGAGGATTTCAGACAAGTAGATTCTAAACGAAACAGGAGTGTGGAAGGTACCGGTCTTGGACTTGCCATTGTGAAACACCTGGTGGAACTGATGGAGGGTACAATCAAGGTGGAAAGCACCTATGGCAAAGGGACGATGTTTACGATCACAATTCCCCAGAAAATCGTAGACAGCCGTCCGATTTCGGAGATGCCTGAAATACCACAGACAGAGCAGAAAATTGTGGATATGTTTACCGCGCCCGGCGTAAAAGCGCTTATTGTCGATGATAATGTGATCAATCGTAAGGTTGCAAGAGGATTTTTGAAGAATTATTCTTTTGATCTGACAGAGGCGGAAAGCGGTCCGGAAGCTATAGAACTGGTGCGTTCCGTTCGGTATGATATTATTTTTATGGATCATATGATGCCGGAGATGGACGG
>DLOP01000168.1:1269-12469 GCA_002478505.1 Lachnospiraceae bacterium UBA7481 | reverse complement strand
CGTAAAGATTGCGGTGAAAATGGGACGGCTCCAGTTATGGTTGCGTTGACTGCTAATGCCATGGAGGGTATGCGGGAGCATTTTTTGGAGCACGGTTTTCAGGACTTTGTTGCAAAACCTCTTGACAGGAGAGAGCTGAACCAGCTTTTGCTGCGTTGGATCCCGGAAAAGTTCAGACAGGCTGAAGGTAAGAAAGAGGAAATCAAACCGTTGGACCCGGCGTCATTCCAGATCGAAGGGGTGGATACCAATATTGCGATGCAATATTATTCCAACGATGAAAATGGATATTATGACTTATTGGAGCTTTTCTGTGTGGATGGCAGACGTAAGGTAGAACTTCTTCATGAGCTTGTGGAATCAGACATTTTACGTTATCAGATCGAAGTGCACGGACTTAAGAGCGCATCAGCAAATATTGGCGCTATGGGTGTTTCGGGTATGGCGCGTGAACATGAGAATGCCGCGACGCGGGGAGACAAGGAATTTATCTCTGAGCAGTTTCCGGTGCTGATGGCAGAATATGAAGCGCTTTTGGCAAATATCGGACAGTTTTTGGAACGGCGTAAGCAGGAGAATGACAAAAAAGATAAACTTCCGGGTTTATCCGTACAGGAGCTGCAGGAACAGACAGCGGCGGCTCTGGAAGAACTGAAACATTTCCGATCCCGGGAGTGTGCGGAANNGGAAAGAGTGGAGAAGATGCTGGTTCATGAAATGCCGGAGGATGTGGTAAAGCGTCTTTTGCAGATACAGGAACAGCTAAGGTTATATGAGGATGATAATGCCGAAGATCTGTTGGGTCAGCTTCTTGATATTCTTGAAAAGAGGGGGAAGATAGATGAGTAATACAAATTATAAAAAGCGTATTTTAGCGGTGGACGATACAGCAGTTGTCTTAACGAGAATTTTATATACCCTGCAGGATTCTTACGATGTGATCACCGTCAATTCAGGAGTACGGGCTTTGAAATATCTGAAGGAGCAAAAACCGGATCTGATTTTGCTTGATATCAGGATGTCACCCATGGACGGTATTGAGACACTGCAGTCGATACGTGCCATGGAAGAATGTAAGGATATACCGGTGATCATGCTTACCGGTGTAGAAGATAAAGATATAGTGATCAAGAGCGCCAAGCTTGGAATCGGTGATTACATACGGAAACCTTTTTCTTCTGAAGAATTGCATAAAAGAATCCGCCGGGTTTTTGAACAGGAAAATCAGAAACAAGCGGAGAAAGAACAGAAACAAGCAGAAGAACAAAAACAGGTGGAAGAATAATAGAAACAAGCAGAAGAATAAAAATAAGTGGAAGAAGAACAGTTGCTAAATGGAAAAACAGAAGCAAATAAAAGATGACGAATAGGGGTGATCTATGAAATGAATAACGCTATGGAACAGGAGGAACTTGAGCAGATATTGGATCAGGCGGTTCAGGATGTGACAGAACGGACTGCCGGCGTACATCTGTATCAAGGCGGGCAGTCATCGGGAGACGACCTTTGTACGGTTCAGATCACATTTGACAGAGGGTTTAACACCAGTCTTACACTTTGTGCCGATACCAGACTGCTGTACCGTATGGCTTGCAATTCTTTCCATGAGGAGTCGGTTACGCAGGAAGACGTGGAAGAATTCAGCAAAGAATATTTTAATGTACTCTGTGGCAGGATAGCGGGAGCCATGTTTCGCGCTACACAGATCCCGGCTCATTTTGGACCGCCTGTGTTTTATCATGGCCGCTATGAGCCGGAAGGGCGTGAGATACAATTTGTACTTACATATTCCAATGAGTACAGTGAAGGCGTGCAGTTGATTCATCATGTACCCTGTTCTGATAAGAGCGGGGATGCTGATGGAAGGGTTAAATAGAAAGGAGTGTATAAAATGAGCAAACGAATTATGGTAGTAGATGATTCCCGGTTGGTCCGGGTTCAGTTGGGTGATGTTCTGGAGGGCACGGATTATGAGATCGCGGCATACTGCTGCAACGGTGAGGAAGCGATTGAGCAGTATGATAAGGTAAAGCCTGATATTGTGACGATGGATATCATCATGCATGGAATGGATGGTCTGGATGCGGCAGAGCTTATTTTAAAAGAACATCCGGATGCAAGGATCATCATGGTCTCATCCCTTGCATATGATGATACTTGTGAGAGAGCAAAGGAGATTGGCGCAAAAGGTTTTGTGGCTAAACCATTTCATAAAGAGCTGCTGCTCAAGGCATTTGAACAGGCGCTTTGTTAAGGTCTGGTCAAAAAACTTGCAGAAAGACAAAGAGAAGAACGAAAAGTTCTTCTTTTTTTGAAACGCATGGGAAGATAGGATTATGAGCCGCCAAGGGCGGAATGAGGTGTCATCGCAGCAAGCTGCTCTGACATGGAGGAGTATTATGAATAAAAAAGAATTGTGCAAAAGATACATACTATTTATCATAAGTCTGTTTGTTGCAGCGCTTGGCGTTGCCGTAACAAAGAAGGGAGAACTTGGGGTATCACCTATTTCTTCGGTGGCCAATGTACTTAGTATAAAATTTACCATATTGTCGTTGGGCAATTGGCTGATCGTATGGAATTGTCTGATGATTCTCGGACAGATTGTTTTGCTGCGCAGAAAATTTCAGTTGATACAATTATTACAGATCCCCTTATCATTTCTGTTCGGCTATTTTACGGATTTTGGGATGTGGATGTTGTCCGGCATACAACCGCAGGCATATTGGTTTCGCGCCGTACTGGTCATTGCCGGAACGGTGATACTTGGATTTGGCGTGTCATTGTCGGTGATGGCCAATGTTATTATGAATTCGGGAGAAGCTTTTGTAAAGGCGGTTGCAGATACCATACATAAAGAATTTGGCAATGTAAAGATTGGATTTGATATATTCTGTGTCCTGTTTTCATTGATATTGTCAGTTTTGTTTTTTAATGGCAGGATACAGGGCTGCAGGGAAGGAACAATCTTTGCCGCGGTATGCACCGGACTGGTAGTGAAATATTCCTGCCGGCTGATTGGCAGGAAGGTTGAAGCCATCCTGAAGAAATAAAAAGGCAGACTTCGGTTGAACTTTACTTTCCAACGTGCGGTTTAGTATATATGCTTTTGCGGTGGAATAAAATATTATAAAGATCAGATCATGTAATGTAATATGCTGAATTATTTTTGGGCGGTTATGATTATTATCGGCGTTGTATATGGCGCTCTGACGGGAAATATCGGCGCAGTCGGGGAAGCGGCGTTTTCTTCCGCGGGAGAAGCGGTGGAGCTTTGCTTTACGATGTGCGGCGTAATGGCGTTTTGGGTAGGGCTGATGAAGGTAGCGGAAAGAGCGGGCATTGTAGCCGGATTGACAAAGTTTATCCGGCCGTTTGTTCATTTTATGTTTCCTGATATTCCAATAGGGCATAAAGCGGAACAGCCGATTTCCATGAATATCATTGCTAATGTTTTAGGGCTTGGCTGGGCGGCGACGCCTGCCGGATTGGAAGCGATGAAGGAGCTTGCCGTATTGGAGGAGGAACGGAACCGCAGCATCAGTGGCGGCAGGCCGGATAACAGAGACCGAAAGGACGATTCTGCCCACAATACGCGCCGAAAGCAGAAAAGACCTATGGAATGTGACACTGCAAGCGACGAAATGTGTGATTTCCTTATTTTAAATATTTCCTCGCTGCAATTGATCCCTGTTACCATGATCGCTTACCGCACGCAGTATGGCAGCGAAAATCCCACGGCGATCATAGCGCCGGCGATTGTTGCGACTTTCTGCAGTACCCTTGCGGCGATCATCTTCTGCAAATTAATGAGGGTGAGGAGAAGATAGTGTAAATTCATATCGTTTTAAGTATTTTTTAGCAAATATGGCGCCGATATTCTCGGCGTTTTTTGCTGCTTTCCTACAAAAATATCAAATAATATAGATTTTTTTGTAAAATATTGGTAAAATTTTTATTAGTGTTAAATATAAGCAGTCTAAATTTATTTAAGTTATTTTTTGTAAAATAAAAAGCCTGTATAAAACAGGCTGTTCGCACTCACTGTGCAACCGGAAAACCGGCGGTTTGGTAAAAACTTTATTTGAACTCGCAATGTAAATTCATTTGTAGTTTAGCATCAGTAAGGGGGAAATGTCAATATGGAAAACAATTTGAGTTTCCCCATTTTTTCAACCCATCCATTTATGCCTAAGTAAAATAAAAATGCAAAAACACTGGATCTTTGTTATA
The DNA here is from genome assembly GCA_002478505.1 of Lachnospiraceae bacterium UBA7481. Taxonomy (GTDB): domain Bacteria; phylum Bacillota; class Clostridia; order Lachnospirales; family Lachnospiraceae; genus NK4A136. The sequence goes on along the minus strand of DLOP01000168.1, from coordinate 8,236 downwards.
ATTGAATCACCACAAACAAAAAAACAAAGTGTTTTTGCATGATTAATTATAGCAGATTGGGATATGAATTAAAAAGGGATTTTACAAATTTTTCTTTAAAAATTTCAAGGAGATTAAAGCGCCCGCAGAAAAAAATTTGTTCACCAAATGCTCTATGGTATCCTTGCGGGAAACAAGCTGCACCTGAGTGAGATAGCGCGTTCCTTAAAAGAAAGTATTACCCTTAAAAAGACCATTGACCGGCTATCAAAAAATCTGAATGCTTTCGAGGATAAGGATATCATCATGCAGGATTATCTCACCCTTGTAAAACATCATGTGAAAGATGATTATGCTGTCATCATTATTGATAATTCAGACATCTCCAAACCAGCCAGTAAAAAGCTGGAAGCCCTCTCTGAAATATGGGATGGCAGTACGGGTGAAGTCACGCAGGGATATCTTACTATCGAAGCGGCTGTATTGTCTGAAAGCGGCAAGATGCCTCTCCCTGTCTATGAAAAAGTGTTTTCTGCTGCAGAAAGGGGATTTATCAGTGAAACTCATGAAAACCTGTGCTGCCTTGAAAACCTTTCCGAAAACTTCAGCCCTAAATGTGTCAGCACACTCGACCGTGGTTTTGATGCCAATGACTATTACCGCTATTTCTTAAAACACAGGGAACGCTTTGTCATCCGTGCCAAAAAGAACAGAAATGTCATTTATAACGGGAAGACCTGTAACATCATGGATGTGGCAGACCGTTATAAGGGGAATTACTGTATGGATTTCAAAGATAAAAGCGGCAGAGCCGTTCACTGTAAAATGAGCTGCATACCGGATACGGCTATTTCGGTAATTCAATGAGTGACTTTGAGATACTCTCAACATATTTTTTAATTATTGTGAATTTCTGTATAGAAGTCAAGCTAGGAACTTGACATAGATAGAGATATAAACCCATTCCTATCTTTTGTCCCAATTTGGGACACTTGTATAATTCGTAATCTCTTAGATATAGCATGGATATTTTTTTTATCTTATGGTAATATATTATTATCAATATTTAGAAAGGGTGATAAATATGGCACTGGCAGAAGCAACAAAAACAGTTGAGCCTACCTATACAATCAATGATGCAATGGACGTATTGTTAGGAAAACTGGATGAAGCTATTGATGATATGGAAAATGGCAGGGTTCAGACATTAGATGAAGCATGGGAAGAAATAGATAAGGTGTAGTGATCAGAGTGACAAAACGATATAAAGTAGTAATAGCACAAAGCGGAAAAATGGACGTAAAAAATAAGAAACGATATATTATTGAGAATTTTAAGTATCGTGAGTATGCCCAAAATTTTTCCGCAAATATAAAAAAAGCAGCACAAAAACTGGATCTGTTCCCAACAGGATATGAAACTACAGGATTTCAATATCGTGGTTATGATATATACATAATGCCAAGCAGTAACCATTTATTATTTTATACGGCAGATGAACAAAAAAGGGTTGTAACTATACTTCGTATATTGCAGGATGGCATGGATTGGGAATACATAATTAAACAATGGATTGAAAGTAATACATAAAAGAAACAAACAGTAAGAAGAGTTTGAGAGCAATGTAAATTCATATGAGTGTAAGTCATGATATTATGGTAGCATCTCAAAGAAGGTACAAATATGGTATTATTGCTTGCCGCAATGGTACTGTATTTAAATTCACCATTACTGGAGAGGTTAATTACGTGAATGCGGATATTTGTTTTGAAAAAAATTAATGCCGCATTTTATAATGGAAATACAGTTAATATGGAAGAAGCAATTAAATACCTATCTGAAAGTGGTGTAGATTTGGAGGTGTTATGATGGGCAATGTAACGTATGAGTCAATTTGTGAAAAATTAGGCTTTGATGTGGACACATATCAGCCACCTATGGCAGATACAGAAGATGTCAATGGAGAGAGTCCATTTAGAAAACTTACATTTGGGGAATTGGATTTTCACATCGACAGGAGAGCGCATCTATGATAGATACCGAGGAAAAGGCACGTAAAAAGGTAAGCGAAACGTGGACGGCAAAAGAGCTGTTCGTAATATTGTCGGAATCGCAGTATCGGGATGGAAAGTCCGTGCCGAGAATGTTCCGTGTGTCAGACAGCGATATCTCGCTGAGCATTTTCACAAGTATAGGCGAGGCGGAGAACTTTTGCCGCGCCGATAACTATATAATTGACGGGAAATGCCTTATCGGCAGGATAGATAACACCGATAAGCTCTGCGATCTGTACAGCATACTGAATACGGCGGCGTATCTGGGCGCGATGTGGACGGATATCGACTGCGGCACGGAGGAAGCCATGCACATCAGGCTCGGCGCAATGTTCGAGTGGGGTGGACGGCAGTTCGGCAATATCTCGGTGCTGATGTCCAAGGAGGAGTTTGAACGCGTGCAGGCAGGCGGGAAGTTCAAGCTGCACTTCAATCCGATGCCGCTGTACGAGCGTTGAAATTTAGTCAAAATACCCCCTAACAAAAAGGCTCGAATCAATCTGGTAATCAAGTTCCTAATAGCAACCGGAACATTCCTCGCAGGATTAGTCAGTCTGATACAAGCCTTGAAGTAAGAGGAGGGGCGTAAACCCCCAAACCTTTACAACCTTATAATAGCTTATCTAATACGGAATCTATCTGTAGGTGCGCAGCTTTTAAAGCGTATTATAGCCAAAGCCGTTACAGATCGCGTCTACTTTCACGCGCTCCCTGCATAATGGACAACTCTCAGGAGGGCAGCTGTGATAATCAGGAAGATCGGAAGTTGAATAAAGTGTAAAAATAGGGATTCCCATCACTTTGGTTGCTGCCGAGAAAATAGAAGAAACCCCGATTACGTGACCGTCATGGTATCCGATGCTCTCCAGCGCGCTGGAAAGGGCGGAACCTGTTGAGATAGTTGCAGTAAGTACAAGGACATTCTTGCCCTTGATCATATGCTGTGTATTTTCACGGAAGATGAGCTGTCCGCTGGTATCGTATTCAGGACTGACAATGTAAATGGTCTTGTGGGCATTCTTGGAAAGTACGCCGGTTTTTGTGAGTTTATTGGCAAGATATGCCCCTACTACTTCCATATTTTCAAGGCAGAGTATCGTATCAATGGTTGCTGTGACCATGTACATCTCAGCCATTTCCTCGCCGGTCGCCCTTGCTTCACGCTGTCTTGCTTTCATATCGCTAAGATCCATGTAATAATTAACATGGGAATGAGGTGTAATAAAATGCCCCGGAATATAACGGAGTACAACATCCTTATTTCTTGCATAATCAATCTTCTTATAATCTTGCATAACAGATCCTCCTTATGACAAATTTCATAAATTAAGTTAAAAAATTTTTTGCTTTCTTTTGCCTGAAATAACCTAATATTACCTAATATAAGTTAATTATAAACTAAAGGTAAAAAATGTCAATGAAATATCGCTGATGGCAAGCTGTATGGCACATCATTTGGTGATCCAATTTACAGAATATTACAAATAATTCAAAAAGGAATTCGTCGAAATAAGGAATAATTACATAAATTTAGCTGCCGGTATCTATATAATTTAGTAGAAAGCAACGAATTGACTGATGATTTAGATTGATGTAAAATATTAATGCTGATTTTTTAAATCCTGTGGTCATGCAGAAATACAAGCTAAATTTTTGAATTATATAACCTACATAATTATTCAGACTTAAAAGCTAAAATAAATATATGATAAAGGAAGGTATCGTCTATGTTTAAGATTTTAAAGGCGGAAGAACTGACAGACAACATCTTTTTGATGGATGTCGAGGCGCCGAGAGTTGCAAAATCCTGCCAGCCGGGACAATTTGTGATCGTCAGGACGGATGAGGAGGCGGAAAGAATTCCTCTGACGATCTGCGATTATGACAGGGAAAAGGGAACGATCACCATCGTATTTCAGATCGTGGGCGCAGGAACGCAGATTATGTCCGGATTGAAAGCCGGTGACAGCTTTGCTGATTTTGTAGGACCGTTGGGATGTCCTTCCGAATTTGTTAATGAGCCGCTAGAAGAGTTAAAGAAAAAAAAGATCTTATTTGTAGCGGGCGGCGTAGGCACTGCTCCGGTTTATCCCCAGGTAAAATGGCTTCATGAGCATGGAATCGATGCGGATGTCATTGTCGGGGCAAAGACGAAAAGCTTACTGATCTTAGAGAAAGAGATGGAGGCGGTTGCAGGCAACCTGTATGTCACCACGGACGACGGTTCCTATGGAAGAAGCGGTATGGTGACACAGACCATTAAAGATCTTGTTGAGGAAGGAAAGCATTACGATACCTGCGTTGCCATCGGACCGATGATCATGATGAAATTTGTCTGTCTGATGACGAAGGATCTGAATATTCCCACGATTGTCAGCCTCAATCCGATCATGGTTGACGGCACCGGCATGTGTGGCGCATGTCGTGTAACTGTGGGCGACGAAGTAAAATTTGCTTGTGTTGACGGACCGGAATTTGACGGCCACAAGGTAAACTTTGATGAGGCAATGAGACGTCAGCAGATGTATAAGACCGAGGAGGGAAGAGCATTTCTGGCTGCGAAGGAGGGGGATACCCACCACGGCGGATGCGGAAATTGCAATTAATGTGAGTTTAAGAAAGGGGAAAATAGATGGAAGTAGATGTAATGAAGAAGATTCCTGTCCGTGAGCAGGATGCAAAGGAACGGGCGGCTAATTTTAAAGAAGTATGTCTTGGATATAACGAGGAGGAAGCAAAGTGTGAGGCGACCAGATGCATCAACTGTAAGAACGCACAGTGTATCAAAGGTTGTCCGGTTTCAATCAATATTCCGGGATTTATCGAACAGGTCAAGAACGGCAATATGGCGGAAGCTTATAAGGTCATCAGCGAATCCTCCGCGCTGCCTGCTGTCTGCGGTCGTGTCTGCCCGCAGGAGAGCCAGTGTGAAGGGAAATGTATCCGTGGTATCAAAGGGGAAGCAATCTCCATCGGTAAGCTGGAGCGTTATGTAGCTGACTGGGCGGCGGAGAATGGTATCAAACCGGAACCTGCCAAAGAGAAAATTGGCAAGAAAGTGGCTGTTATAGGTTCCGGACCGGCAGGATTGACCTGCGCGGGTGATCTGGCGAAATTAGGCTATGACGTTACGATTTTTGAGGCGCTGCACAAGGCGGGCGGTGTGCTGGTATATGGTATTCCGGAGTTTCGTCTTCCGAAGGAAGATGTTGTTCAGAAGGAAATCGATAATGTAAAGTCTCTTGGCGTAAAGATAGAGACCGACGTTGTAATTGGAAAATCCACGACCATCGACCAGCTTTTGGAGGAAGAAGGATTTGATGCGGTATTCGTAGGCTCCGGTGCAGGACTTCCGAAGTTCATGGGGATTCCGGGTGAAAATGCCAATGGCGTATTCTCTGCCAATGAATATCTGACCAGAAGTAATCTGATGAAGGCGTTTGACGGCAATTCCACAACGCCGATCATGAAGAGTAAAAAGGTAGCTGTTGTAGGCGGCGGCAATGTTGCCATGGATGCGGCAAGAACAGCGCTCCGTCTGGGTGCGGAAGTGCATATTGTATATCGGAGAAGCGAGGAAGAACTTCCCGCCAGAGTAGAGGAAGTCCATCATGCAAAGGAAGAAGGCATTATTTTTGACCTTTTGACTAACCCGGTGGAAATCCTGACGAATGAAAGCGGCTGGGTAAGCGGCATCAAATGTATCCGTATGGAGCTTGGGGAGCCGGATGAATCAGGAAGAAGAAGACCGGTGGAGGTACCGGGATCTGAATTTGTGATTGACGTAGATACGGTGATCATGTCCCTTGGTACGTCTCCGAATCCGCTGATCTCTTCTACAACGAAGGGACTGGAAATCAATAAGCGTAAATGTATTATTGCAGAGGAAGATACCGGAAAGACTTCCAAGGAAGGCGTTTATGCAGGCGGCGACGCCGTAACAGGTGCGGCAACCGTTATCCTTGCCATGGGTGCAGGCAGGGCTGGCGCAAGGGGAATCCATGAGTTCCTTTCTAAACAATAAACTTCTTATCGCGGTAGAGTAAATCATAGATATTTGCTTATCGTACAAATGAAAGCTGTAACAGAAGCTTTCTTTGGATATAAAATGTAACATATTATAAGGAGGAAAAAAACATGTCTTATGTAGACGAGGTACTCGAACTGGTAAAGAGAAAAAATGCCAGCGAACCGGAATTTTTACAGGCAGTTGATGAAGTATTGAACTCACTTCGCCCTGTAATCGATGCAAATGAAGAGCTGTATAGAAGAGAGGCAATTCTGGAAAGAATTACGGAGCCGGAGCGTCAGTTGAAGTTCCGTGTCCCCTGGGTAGATGATAAGGGACAGGTTCAGGTGAACACAGGTTACCGTATCCAGTTTAATTCTGCAATCGGACCTTACAAGGGAGGTCTCAGACTTCATCCCTCCGTTAATACAGGTATTATTAAGTTCCTTGGATTTGAGCAGATCTTTAAGAATTCCCTGACAGGACTTCCTATCGGCGGCGGCAAGGGCGGTTCTGATTTTGACCCGAAGGGTAAATCGGACAGAGAAGTTATGGCATTCTGCCAGAGCTTTATGACAGAGCTTTGCAAGATCATCGGCGCTGATACAGACGTTCCGGCAGGCGATATCGGAACCGGTGCAAGAGAGATCGGCTATATGTTTGGACAGTATAAGAGGATCAAGGGCGTTTATGAAGGCGTTCTGACAGGTAAAGGACTTTCTTATGGCGGTTCCCTTGCAAGAACAGAGGCAACAGGTTATGGTCTTTTGTACTTCACAGACGAGATGCTGAAGTCCAANNAAGTCATTAGAGGGCAAGACAGTTGCAGTATCCGGCGCAGGTAATGTTGCGATCTATGCAATCCAGAAGGCACAGCAGCTTGGTGCGAAACCGGTTACCTGTTCTGATTCCACAGGTTGGATCT
>DLOP01000168.1:940-1239 GCA_002478505.1 Lachnospiraceae bacterium UBA7481 | reverse complement strand
AGCGTGCACGTCTGACAGAGTATGCTGCACAGAGACCTTCCGCAGAGTATCACGAGAAGAAGGATGGCGAGCATGGCGTATGGACAGTAAAATGTGATGTTGCTCTTCCTTGCGCGACACAGAACGAGTTAGACCTTGATGACGCAAAGGCACTTGTTGCAAATGGCTGCTTCGCAGTTGCAGAGGGCGCGAATATGCCTACTACACTGGAAGCTACCAAGTATCTGCAGTCCAATGGCGTACTGTTTGCACCGGGCAAGGCTTCTAATGCCGGCGGCGTTGCAACCTCCGCATTGGAG
>DLOP01000168.1:527-817 GCA_002478505.1 Lachnospiraceae bacterium UBA7481 | reverse complement strand
TTGCTGGATTTGAGAAGGTTGTTGATGCAATGCTGGCGCAGGGAGTAGTATAAAAGCTCCAGCGCGGGAGACGCTTTCATCAGAGTTTTCCTAAGATAATATATAATGTTGATTGGCCCTGTAAACAAATCAAATCTATGATTTGATTGACGTTTGTAGGGCTTTTCTTTATATGAATTGAAATATATATAAAATTTAGTATGATAACAGATAATAGATTGTAGGAGGTGCTGGAAATGAGCAAGGAAATGTTAAAAGGTATGATTGAGTTAGTGCCGGATGAAGACATA
>DLOP01000168.1:235-418 GCA_002478505.1 Lachnospiraceae bacterium UBA7481 | reverse complement strand
GCAATTAATTGGGATTAATATCAGTGTGTCACAAAATGTGTGGCAGTGATAGTAATAAGTCCTGTAAATAGATCAAATTTATGATTTGGTCGATATTTATAGGGCTTTTCTTTAGAAAATCTGCTGAAAGTAAATTATAATTTTATTGGAAAAGCAAATTTGGAGATTGCTATGGAAGTAAAA
>DLOP01000168.1:0-182 GCA_002478505.1 Lachnospiraceae bacterium UBA7481 | reverse complement strand
CAAGATTTATATGAAAAGTATCAAGATACAGAAACCAGTCCTGCAACAGAAAATATTGATAAGATACTGATGAGATTGAATCAACCCTTTACATATTATTATTGGATTGAGACAGAAAATATAGCGATAGGTGCTATTCGAATTGTTGATAAAAAAGAAGCTGGTAAATCAAAGAGAATATC
>DLOP01000087.1:26104-36961 GCA_002478505.1 Lachnospiraceae bacterium UBA7481 | reverse complement strand
ATCCCCACGGCGGTGGTGAAGGTAAGTGCGGTATCGGTCGTCCCGGTCCCTGCACCCCTTGGGGCAAGCCTGCACTTGGTCTTAAGACCCGTGACAAGAAGAAGGCGTCTAATAAGCTGATCATCAGAAGAAGAGACGGCAAGGCATTATCAAAATAATAGGAGGTCAACACAATGGCACGTTCATTAAAGAAGGGACCTTTTGCCGATCAGTATTTGCTCGACAAGGTTAACGAGATGAATGAGAAGAACGACAAGAGCGTGATCAAAACCTGGTCTCGCCGGTCCACAATTTTCCCTCAGATGGTAGGCCACACAATCGCTGTATATGACGGAAGAAAGCATGTTCCGGTATTCATTACAGAAGACATGGTTGGCCACAAGCTGGGCGAGTTCGTTGCTACCAGAACCTATCGCGGACATGGTAAAGACGAGAAGAAGGGCAGAAGATAATCCGTCCTTCCCAGTGAATAGATTTGCCCTGCGGTATGCAGGAGCAGGAAGAATAGAAACGGAGAACCGTTTATTTTGAAAGGAGGTAACATCCATGGCAAAAGGACATAGATCCCAGATTAAGAGAGAAAGAAATGCCAATAAGGACACCAGACCCTCTGCTAAGTTGTCTTACGCAAGAGTATCTGTTCAGAAGGCTTGTTTCGTTCTCGATGCAATCAGAGGCAAGGATGTACAGACAGCACTCGGTATTTTAGCATATAACCCCAGATATGCTTCCACTCTCATTGAGAAGTTATTAAAGTCAGCAATCGCAAACGCTGAGAACAACAACGGTATGGATGTGAACAAATTGGTAGTTGCAGAATGCTATGCAAACTGCGCTCCTACCATGAAGAGAGTTCATCCCAGAGCACAGGGTAGAGCTTACAGGATCTTGAAGAGAATGAGTCACATCACGATTGTGTTGGATGAAAGATAAGGAGGTATCACATGGGACAGAAAGTAAATCCGCATGGATTAAGAGTCGGTGTTATTAAAGACTGGGATTCCAAATGGTACGCAGAAGCTGATTTTGCAGATTGCCTCGTTGAGGACTACAAGATCCGTGAGTACCTGAAGAAGAAGCTTTATAGCGCAGGTATCAGCAAGATTGAGATCGAGCGTGCTTCTGATAAGTTAAAGGTAATCGTTTTCACCGCAAAGCCCGGTGTTGTAATCGGTAAGGGCGGTGCTGAAATTGAGAAGTTGAAGGCTGAAGTTCAGAAGCTTTCCGCAAAGAAGCTTAACCTTGAAATCAAAGAGGTTAAGAGACCGGATAACAATGCACAGCTGGTTGCAGAGAATATCGCTCAGCAGCTTGAGAATCGTGTATCTTTCCGTAGAGCAATGAAGTCCACCATGTCCAGAGCCATGAAGTGCGGTGCGAAGGGTATTAAGACCGCAGTTTCCGGTCGTCTTGGCGGCGCTGATATGGCTCGTACCGAGTTCTACAGCGAGGGCACTATCCCGTTGCAGACACTTCGTGCAGACATTGATTATGGATTCGCTGAAGCAAACACCACATACGGTAAGGTCGGTGTAAAGGTTTGGATCTACCACGGTGAAGTTCTCCCGACAAAGGGAAGCAAAAAGGAAGGGAGCGATAAATAATGTTAATGCCTAAGAGAGTGAAACGGCGTAAGCAGTTTCGTGGAACCATGAGAGGCAAGGCTTTAAGAGGCAATAAGATCTCCAACGGTGAATTCGGTATCGTTGCAATGGAGCCCTGCTGGATTAAGTCCAATCAGATTGAAGCAGCCCGTATCGCTATGACCCGTTATATCAAGCGTGGTGGTCAAGTTTGGATTAAGATTTTCCCGGATAAGCCGGTAACAGCTAAGCCTGCTGAAACTCGAATGGGTTCCGGTAAGGGAACACTTGAATACTGGGTAGCGGTTGTTAAGCCCGGTCGTGTAATGTTTGAAATTGCAGGTGTAAGTGAAGAAATTGCAAGAGAAGCTCTTCGTCTTGCTACTCACAAACTTCCCTGCAAGTGCAAGATCGTTTCTCGTGCAGACTTAGAAGGAGGTGCGGGCAGTGAAAACTAAGAAGTTTGTTGATGACTTGAAAAACAAGACAGTTGCGGAACTTAACGAAGAGTTGGTTGCTGCCAAGAAAGAGCTCTTCAATCTGAGATTCCAGAATGCAACGAATCAGTTGGACAACACAAGCAGAATCAAGGAAGTTAGAAAGAACATTGCCAGAATTCAGACGGTAATTTCCGAAAAGGCAGCTGCTGCTAACTAATTTATCGCTTGGAAAGGAGAATTCTTATGGACAGAAATCTGAGAAAAGTACGTACCGGTAAGGTCGTAAGTGATAAGATGGATAAGACCATCGTCGTTGCAGTAGTTGATAACGTGAAGCATCCTCTTTACAATAAGATCGTAAAGAGAACTTACAAGCTTAAGGCTCACGATGAGAACAACGAGTGCAAGATCGGCGATAGAGTAAAGGTTATGGAAACCAGACCGCTCTCCAAGGACAAGAGATGGAGATTGGTTGAAATCGTTGAGAAGGCTAAGTAATAGTTTTCTTTATGCAAGTAATTGGAATTACGACTGAAAGGAGTATTCACTATGATACAAACAGAATCCAGACTTAGGGTTGCTGACAATACCGGTGCTAAGGAACTTTTGTGTATCAGAGTTATGGGTGGTTCTACCAGAAGATATGCTGGTATCGGCGATATCATCATCGCTTCCGTAAAGGACGCTACCCCCGGTGGTGTTGTTAAAAAAGGTGATGTAGTAAAGGCAGTTGTTGTTCGTACGGTTAAGAGTGTTCGTCGTAAAGACGGCTCTTACATCCGCTTCGATGAGAATGCTGCTGTAATTATTAAGGATGATTTGAATCCCAAGGGTACTCGTATCTTTGGACCGGTTGCAAGAGAGCTGCGTGAGAAGAAATTCATGAAGATCGTATCCCTGGCGCCGGAAGTATTATAAGGAGGTGTCAGCAATGGCAACTAAGATTAAGAAAGACGATTTAGTTAAGATTATTGCCGGCAAGGACAAAGGCAGTGAGGGCAAAGTTCTTCGTGTTGCTGACGGCAAGGTATTGGTTCAGGGCTGCAATATGGTAACTAAGCACCAGAAGGCAAACCAGGCTAATCCTAAGGGCGGAATTGCTCATCAGGAAGCTATGATTGACGCTTCCAACGTTATGTACGTTCATAAAGGCAAGCCTACCAGAATCGGTTTCAAGACTGTGGACAACAAGAAGGTTCGTGTTGCTAAGTCTACCGGTGAGGTTATCGACTAATTCTAAGAGAGGAGGTCTCATAAGTTGACTAGATTAAAAGAAACTTATTTGAACGAGATTTCGGCAGCTATGCAGAAGAAGTTCGGTTATAAGAACGTAATGGAGATTCCGAAACTCGATAAGATTGTAATTAACATGGGCGTTGGTGAAGCAAAAGACAACGCAAAGGCTCTTGAGTCTGCTGTAAAGGACATGGAGATTATTTCCGGACAGAAGGCTGTAATTACTAAGGCAAAGAAGTCCGTAGCTAACTTCAAGATCAGAGAAGGTCTTGCAATCGGCTGTAAGGTTACCCTTCGCGGCGACAAGATGTACGAGTTTGCAGATCGTCTGATTAACCTCGCACTGCCTCGTGTACGTGACTTCCGCGGTGTTAACCCGAATGCATTCGACGGCAGAGGTAACTACGCTCTCGGTATTAAAGAGCAGTTGATCTTCCCCGAAATCGAATACGATAAGGTTGACAAGGTTCGCGGTATGGACGTTATCTTCGTAACTACCGCTAAGACCGACGAGGAAGCACGTGAGTTGTTAAGACTGTTCGGCATGCCGTTCAGCAAGTAATAAGGAGGGAAATTCCATGGCGAAAACGTCAATGAAGATTAAACAGCAGCGCACACAGAAGTTCTCTACGAGAGAGTATACCCGTTGCAGATTGTGCGGCCGTCCTCATGCTTACTTGAGAAAGTACGGAATTTGCAGAGTTTGCTTCCGCGAGTTAGCATATAAGGGACAGATCCCTGGTGTAAGAAAGGCAAGCTGGTAAGCATTGCCGGTGCATGAAGCACGACAGAGATTAAAGGAGGTAAAATTCAATGGCTATGAGTGATCCGATTGCAGATATGCTTACAAGAATCCGTAATGCAAATACTGCCAAGCACGATACAGTAGATGTACCTGCTTCCAAGATGAAGGTTGCAATTGCTGACATTCTCGTGAAGGAAGGTTATATCAAGAATTACGAGTTGGAAGAAGTTGGTAGCTTCCAGAACATCCATATCACACTCAAGTATGGTAAGGATAAGGCTGTTAAGACCATTACCGGTCTTAAGAGAATTTCTAAGCCCGGTCTCAGAGTATATGCAGGCAAGGAAGATCTTCCCCGTGTACTTGGCGGACTTGGTGTTGCTATCATTTCTACTAATAAGGGAATCATTACAGATAAAGAAGCAAGACAGCTTAACGTTGGCGGCGAAGTACTTGCTTATATCTGGTAGTTTATAATTATAAGGAGGTACGGGCATGTCACGTATTGGAAAAATGCCAATCGCTGTTCCTGCAGGTGTAACTGTAGAAATCGCAGAAAATAATAAAGTGACTGTAAAGGGACCTAAGGGTACCCTTGAGAGAACTCTTGCACCTGAGCTTACCATTAAGCAGGAGGGTGCGGAGATCGTAGTAACCAGACCGAACGACCTTAAGAGAATCAAGGCTCTTCACGGTCTTACCAGAACCCTCATCAACAACATGATTGTTGGTGTTACCAGTGGTTATCAGAAGGTTCTTGAAATCAACGGTGTCGGTTACAGAGCTGCAAAGCAGGGTAAGGAACTGAACCTGACCCTTGGTTATTCTCATCCGGTAATTATGGTTGATCCTGAAGGTATTGAGACGGTACTGGAAGGTCAGAACAAGATTACCGTAAAGGGAATTGATAAAGAAAAAGTCGGACAATACGCTGCCGAAATCAGATCCAAGAGAGGACCGGAGCCTTATAAGGGCAAGGGTATCAAGTATGCTGATGAGGTTATCCGCCGTAAGGTCGGCAAGACTGGTAAGAAGTAGAAAGGAGAATAAATCATGGTTAACAAAGAATGTAGATCTGCAATTCGTGTTAAGAAGCACAACAAAATTCGTAATCGTTTCTCCGGCACTGCTGAAAGACCCCGTCTGGCTGTTTTCAGAAGCAATAATCATATGTATGCACAGATTATTGATGATGTCGCAGGTAACACTTTAGTAGCAGCATCCACCCTTGAGAAGGACGTTAAGGCTGAGCTTTCTAAGACCAATGACGTTGCTGCAGCTTCCTATCTTGGAACTGTAATCGCGAAGAAGGCATTGGAAAAGGGCATCACTACTGTTGTCTTTGATAGAGGCGGTTTCATATATGCAGGTAAAATTCAGGCATTAGCAGATGCAGCTCGCGAAGCTGGTCTGAACTTTTAGTTGAGGAGGTAAGATATGAAGCGTACAATCGTTGAACCCAGCCAGTTGGAGCTGGTAGACAAGGTAGTAGCCATTAAGCGTGTAACCAAGGTAGTTAAGGGTGGTCGTAACATGCGCTTTACTGCTCTTGTAGTAGTTGGTGACAAGAATGGTCATGTAGGTGTAGGCCTTGGTAAGGCTGCCGAGGTTCCGGAAGCTATCCGCAAGGGGAAGGAAGATGCAATGAAGAAGATGATTTCTCTTCCGCTTGATGATAACAGATCCGTTCCTCATGATTTCATTGGTAAATTCGGTAGTGCTTCCGTTCTTCTTAAGAAGTCCAGCGAAGGTACCGGTATCATTGCAGGCGGTCCTGCACGTATCGTTCTTGAGCTTGCCGGTTTCAAGAACATCCGTACGAAGTCCTTGGGTTCCAATAACAAGCAGAACGTTGTTCTTGCTACAATCGAGGGACTTAAGAACCTTAAGACTCCTGAGGAAGTTGCAGCACTTCGCGGCATTTCCGTAAGTGATTTATAGGAGGTGGCGAAATGGCAGAGTTAAAGGTTACTTTGGTAAAATCCACAATCGGTGCAATTCCGAAGCATAAAAAGACGATTGCTGCTCTCGGCCTTGGTAAGCTGGGCAGCAGCAACACCCTTCCGGACAATGCGGCAACCAAGGGCATGATTGCTCAGGTGAAGCATCTGGTAAAGGTAGAAGAAATCTAATCAAAACTAAAAGGAGGTGCATACGATGAATATTACAGAGTTGAGACCGGCAGATGGTTCCAAGCAGAGCGCTAACTTCAGAAGAGGCCGTGGACACGGTTCGGGAAACGGCAAGACTGCTGGTAAGGGCCATAAGGGTCAGAAGGCACGTTCCGGAGCTCCCAGAATCGGTTTTGAAGGTGGTCAGATGCCTTTGTACCGCCGTCTTCCGAAGAGAGGCTTCAAGAATAGAAATACTAAGAACATCGTTTCTGTAAATGTATCTATGCTCGAGAAATTTGAGAGCGGCGCAGAGGTTACTATCGAAACCATGCTTGAGAATGGTATTATCAGCAATCCTCGTGATGGCGTTAAGATTCTTGGCAACGGAGAACTTACTAAGAAGTTGAATGTTAAGGCGAATGCATTTAGTGCTTCCGCTGTAGAGAAAATTCAGGCTCTTGGTGGAACAGCAGAGGTGATCTAATATGTTTAGCATGTTCATCAACGCATTTAAGGTAAAAGATATCAGAAAGAAATTGTTTTTTACATTTCTCTGCCTGATTGTAGTACGTATTGGTTCTGCGATTCCGGCGCCCGGTATCAGACAGGGTGTCGTAAGCAGTTTCCTGTCAACCCTTCAGGGAAGTTTCTTTGACGCAATGACAGGTGGTTCCTTTACGAAGTTGTCTATTTTTGCGCTGAACATTTCACCTTATATTACAGCATCCATTATTATGCAGCTGTTGACCATTGCAATCCCTAAGCTTGCAGAGATGCAGAAGGATGGAGAGTCCGGCCGCAAGAAGATTGCGGAGATTTCCCGTTATCTGACAATCGTGCTGGCTTTGATTGAGGCAACGCCTATGGCTATCGGTTTTAGCAGACAAGGCTATACCGATGAAGGTATACTTACCGTTATCGTAATCGTAGCAGCGTTTACTGCCGGTTCCGCATTCCTTATGTGGTTAGGTGAGAACATTACCGAGCGTGGTGTTGGTAATGGTATCAGTATTATCCTGTTGATTAACATTGTAGCAGGTATGCCTGCAACCTTTACTCTGCTCTTCAAGACTTTTGTCTTCGGAGCAAGCAAGGCAATTTACGGTGTGCTTGCAGCAGGGGTAATTGTTGCAATCGTGGTTGTTACCTTAGTGTTAATCGTTCTTTTGCAGGATGCACAGCGTAAGATTGCCGTGCAGTATTCTAAGAAGGTGCAGGGACGGAAGATGGTAGGCGGAAGCTCTACTTTCATTCCTCTTAAGGTGAACACAGCAGGTGTTATTCCGGTTATTTTTGCAATGTCCATTTACCAGTTCCCGATTATCATCAGTTCTTTCTTCGGAAAGACTCCGAGTCGCGGACCCAGTTTGTGGAATAAGGTTCTTTATATGTGTTCTTCCAGTAGTTGGTTTAACTTCAAGGATGGAGCGTTTAAGTATACTCTTGGCGCCGTAATTTACGTTGTCATGATTATCTTCTTTGCCTATTTCTATACAAGCGTAACCTTCAATCCGATGGAAGTAGCAAACAATATGAAGAAAAACGGTGGTTTCATTCCGGGTATTCGTCCCGGTAAGCCGACTACAGATTATCTGAACAAGGTATTGAAGTACATTGTATTCATTGGTGCTGTAGGTCTTGCTATTGTAGCTTTGATTCCGGTTTTCTTCTCGGGAGCATTTAACGCACAGATTTCCTTCGGTGGTACTTCTTTGATCATCGTAGTAGGCGTTATTCTTGAGACCATGAAGCAGATTGAATCTCAGCTTTTGGTACGTCATTACAAGGGATTCCTTAATGACTAACTGAAGAAATGCTGATACTAGGGTGGAGCAGGATTTGTTCCACCCTACTATTGCAAATAACACTTTTATAAAAAGGTGAAAATCGCAGCAGCGATTTCGTGGAGGTAAGTATAATGAAGATTGTTATGCTTGGAGCACCCGGTGCGGGCAAAGGGACTCAGGCGAAAATGATTGCCGCAGAGTATAAGATTCCGCATATTTCTACCGGAGATATTTTTCGTGCCAATATCAAGAATGGAACCGAGCTTGGCATGGAGGCAAGAACATATATGGACAAGGGCGAATTGGTTCCGGACGAACTGACGGTCCGTATCCTGTTAGACCGGGTGGCACAGCCGGATTGTGAAAAAGGGTATGTGCTGGATGGATTTCCCCGTACGATTCCGCAGGCGGAAGTGCTGGATCAGGAACTGACCAAAAGAAATGAAAAAATCGATCATGCGATCAATGTGGAAGTGCCGGATGAAAATATTGTCCGCAGGATGTCGGGCAGACGCGCATGCGTTTCCTGTGGCGCTACCTATCATATAGTACATATTCCTCCCAAAAAGGAAGGATTATGCGATAAATGCGGTAAAGAACTGATCCTTAGGGATGACGATAAAGAGGAAACAGTTATGAACCGTCTGGGCGTCTACCACGATCAGACACAGCCGTTGATTGAGTACTACAGCGCGAAAGGCGTGCTTTGCTCCGTGGATGGTACAATGGATATGATGGATGTGTTTAAGAAAATTACAGATATTTTGGGATAAAAAGAATTAAGAGAAGGACATGAATTAAAAATGGCTATCTTAATTAAATCGGAAAGAGAAATAGAATTGATCAGGGAATCCTGCAGGCTGATTGCATTAGTGCATGAAGAACTGGGGAAGATGATCCGTCCCGGCATCTCAACCAAAGATATCAATGATTATGGAGACGAGTTGATCCGCGGGTATGGATGCGTTCCGAACTTCCTGAATTATAACGGTTATCCGGCTTCCATCTGTGTATCGGTCAATGAAGAGGTGGTACATGGGATTCCTGATAAGCACCGTATCCTCCAGGAAGGGGATATCGTCAGTCTGGATGCTGGACTGATCTATAAGGGCTATCATTCGGATGCCGCAAGGACTTACGGCGTCGGAAAGATCAGCGCAGAATGTCAGAAGCTGATCGATGAGACCAGAAACAGTTTTTTTGAAGGAATCAAATATGCAAAACCGGGATACCGTCTGTTCGATATTTCCAATGCTATTGATGCTTATATTTCAAAATTCGGTTATGGGATCGTAAGAGACCTGACCGGTCACGGGGTCGGCACAAAGCTCCATGAAGATCCGCAGATTCCGAATTTTAAACAGATCCGCCGCGGACCCAAGCTTCAGCCCGGCATGACGCTGGCAATTGAGCCCATGATCAATATGGGCAGGGGAGATGTGGAATGGCTGGAGGACGATTGGACTGTTGTGGCGGAGGACGGACTGCCGTCAGCGCATTATGAAAACACGATCCTGATTACGGATGGGGAACCGGAGATCTTGACGCTGTTGGGGTGAGAAAGGCATGGGAGGATAGTATGTTAGGATGTCTGGCAGTCTCGAAGGCAGGACATGATAAGGATGAGGTCTATCTGATCCTGAGAGAAGAAAAGGAAGCTGTTTATGTCGCGGATGGTGTGGCGAAAACAGCGGCGTCACCAAAGAAAAAAAATAAAAAACATATTCAGATCATTAAAAACGGATTGGATGAACTGCCGGTGGAAGCCATAAGGCGGAAGCTGGAAAGCGGGCAGCCGGTCATGGATGAGGAGATCAAATATACATTAAAGCAGTATAAAATGAAAACCCGAAAGTTTACGGATTAAGAAAGGAGCAAATCGTTAGGATGTCAAAGGCAGATGTAATTGAAATTGAAGGAACCGTAACAGAAAAATTACCGAACACTATGTTTAAGGTGGAGCTTGAGAATGGACATGAGGTTCTTGCGCATATCAGCGGTAAACTCAGACAGAACTTTATCAAGATCCTGCCCGGAGACAAAGTAACGCTGGAGCTTTCACCGTATGATCTTTCTAAGGGAAGGATCATCTGGAGAGATAAATAAAAATTCAAAAATTTTTATTGCATTTACAAATAGTTCATGATATACTTAAAAACGGTCTTTTTTGAAAGGAGGGTTTAACCGTGAAAGTTAGATCATCAGTAAAACCGATCTGCGAAAAGTGCAAGATCATCAAAAGAAAAGGGAGAATCATGGTTATCTGTGAGAACCCGAAGCATAAACAGAGACAGGGATAATTGCTGTTTTTGTTTGTGATTAATTTGTGCGGCTGCAGCAGAATCTATCCGTCAATAGAGGATGCTGAAAATCGATAAATGTGAGGTAGCAGGTGATACCGTGCATTTACGATTGATACTGTTTCTACTATATAATAGTTTGAAACAGACAAGACCGGAGTGATCCGGTTGGGTCGTTTAGCAGGCCCCAATCAATTAGTAACTGTTAACAGGCCGGTTAATTTTTGGGAAACAATAGCAGACCGGTACACCAAGAAAACGGAGGAAATGAAAAATGGCTCGTATTGCAGGTGTTGATTTACCCAGAGACAAACGTGTCGAAATCGGACTTACTTATGTCTATGGAATCGGCAGAGTAAGCGCAAGCAAAATCTTAGCGGAAGCTAAGGTCAATCCGGATACCCGCTGCAGGGATCTGACAGATAGTGAAGTAAAAGAGATTAGTACGATCATTGACAGGGATTACACGGTAGAGGGTGATCTTCGTAGAGAGATCGCATTAAACATTAAGACGCTTCAAGAGATCGGATGCTATCGCGGTATCCGTCATAGAAAGGGACTTCCTGTTCGTGGGCAGAAGACAAAGACCAATGCCAGAACAAGAAAGGGTCCGAAGAAGACTGTAGCAGGTAAGAAGAAGTAAGATTTACTT
>DLOP01000087.1:20105-26063 GCA_002478505.1 Lachnospiraceae bacterium UBA7481 | reverse complement strand
CGTGTATAGGAATTTTATCAGAAAGTAGGTTAGTTTAAATGGCAGCAGCAAAGAAACCATCAACAAAGAAAGTTACAAAAAAGCGTGTCAAGAAAAACGTTGAACATGGACAGGCACATATCCAGTCATCCTTTAACAATACGATTGTTACTTTGACGGATAATGAAGGAAATGCTCTTTCATGGGCTTCCGCCGGTGGTCTTGGATTTAGAGGTTCAAAGAAATCTACTCCTTATGCAGCGCAGATGGCAGCAGAAACTGCAACAAAGGCTGCGTTAGTTCATGGACTTAAGACAGTAGATGTTATGGTAAAAGGACCGGGTTCAGGACGCGAGGCAGCAATTCGTGCATTGCAGGCAAATGGTTTGGAGGTAACCAGTATCAGGGACGTGACACCGGTTCCCCACAATGGATGCCGTCCGCCTAAGAGACGTCGTGTATAATGAAAGTGGAGGTAGAGGATAATGGCAATTAATAGAGTTCCAGTTCTTAAAAAATGTAGGGCGCTTGGTCTGGATCCCTCTTATCTTGGTGTTGAGAAATACACACATACCAGCGATTGGAAGAGAGAGGTTGACGGACAGAAGAAGAATATCAATAAAAAGCTTGACAGACATGTTAACGAGTCGATCAGAAGCCTGAGAAACCCGAACAAGAAGGTCAGCGAGTATGGCATGCAGCTTCGTGAGAAGCAGAAGGCTAAATTTATCTATGGCGTATTGGAAAAGCCGTTCCGTAACTACTATGAGAAGGCTGACCGTATGAAGGGCATGACAGGTGAGAACCTGATGGTCATGCTGGAGAGCAGGCTGGACAGCGTAGTGTTCCGTATGGGATTTGCCAGAACCAGAAGGGAAGCAAGACAGGTTGTTGGACACAAGCATATTCTGGTCAACGGTAAGAAAGTGAATATTCCTTCTTATTTAGTAAAAGCAGGCGACGTGATCGAATTGACCGAAAAGGCAAAGGGATTGCAGAGATTTAAGGATATTATCGAAGTAACAGAGTCTAGAATCGTACCTGACTGGATGGAAGTTGATTACGAGGCAAAGAAAGGAACGGTGAAGGAGCTTCCTACCAGAGAGGCAATTGATGTGCCGGTAAATGAGATGCTCATCGTCGAGTTGTATTCTAAGTAATCGATTATCTCTAAAAAGATGAAGGAGGGTATTTAATGTTAGCATTTAATTTCGACAGCCCGAATATTGAAGTGGCGGAAATCTCCGAAGATAAGAAGTATGGGCGGTTTGTTGTAGAGCCGCTTGAACGTGGATATGGCATTACGCTTGGCAACTCTTTAAGAAGGATCATGTTAGCATCCCTGCCGGGAGCTGCAGTAAGTCAGATTAAGATTGATGGCGTTCTTCATGAGTTTTCATCAATTCCCGGTGTAAAAGAGGATGTGACGGAGATCGTCATGAATATCAAAAGCCTTGTTATTAAGGACAACAGCGATAATGATTCCCCCAAGAAGGCACATATTCAGTTTGAGGGTTCAGGAGTTATTAAGGCTTCTGATATTGTGATGGAGGATCCGGATGTTGAGATCATCAATCAGGATCAGATCATTGCAACACTGAGCGGAGGCAAAGAGAGCAGATTTGATATGGATCTGATCATCACAAGGGGCCGCGGTTACACCAGTTCCGATAAGAATAAAAAGGATGACTGTCCTATCGGCAGTATTGCGATAGATTCCATTTATACGCCGGTAGACCGGGTGAATATGACTGTAGAAAATACCCGTGTCGGTCAGATCACAGATTATGATAAGCTGACGCTGGATGTTTATACCAATGGAACGATCGCGCCGGATGAGGCTGTCAGCCTTGCGGCAAAGGTTCTCAGCGAGCATCTGAAGCTGTTCATCAATCTTTCCGAGAATGCTAAGAATGCAGAGGTTATGGTGGAGAGACCGGATGATGAAAAAGAGAAGGTTCTGGAGATGAGCATTGATGAACTTGAACTTTCCGTTCGTTCTTATAACTGCTTAAAGAGAGCGGGCATCAATACGGTAGAAGAGCTGACCAATAAGACTTCGGAAGATATGATGAAGGTTCGTAATCTGGGACGCAAGTCGCTGGATGAGGTGCTGGCAAAGCTGAAGGATCTGGGTCTGCAGTTAAATCCCAGTGAAGAATAAGCGTGAAAAGCACTTCTAATTGCTCATGCCAAAGGGACATTAGATTGAAAATCAAAGATTTTCAATCGCAAAGAAGCGCTAAGTTTCACGCCGAAGAACGCAAAAGCAGCGTTCTTCCAATGAAAACAGCATTAATAATAAAGCAACGCAGCGTGATAAATCCAAAAGGTACACAAAGCGTGAAACAGCAGCATGGAGCATAATTAATAATATACATTCGGACAGTAAGACCAAAGGGCGTGGCCGGATGTACCATGAAGGGAGAAAGAAAATGGCAAAGTATAGAAAGCTTGGTAAGACATCAAGTCAGAGAAAGGCATTACTCAGAAATCAGGTTACGATGTTGGTAGCCAACGGAAAGATCACAACAACAGAGGCAAGAGCAAAAGAGATCCAGAAGATCGTTGAAGGGTTAGTTGCCATTGCAGTTAAGGAGAGAGACAACTTTGAGACTGTGACAGTGACTGCTAAAGTACCGCAGAAGGATAAAGACGGCAGGAGGGTAAAAGAGGTTGTAGACGGTAAGAAAGTTACCGTGTATGACGAGGTGGAGAAGGAAATCAAGAAAGATCTTCCGTCCAGACTTCATGCAAGACGTCAGATGCTGAAGGTATTCTATGATGTTGTGGAGAATCCGGATAACAAGAAGAAAACTGCAAAGCAGGTTGACCTTGTGGCAAAGATGTTTGATGAGATCGCACCGAAATATGCTGACCGTAATGGCGGATATACCAGAATCATCAAGATCGGACCCCGTAAAGGTGATGCAGCGATGATGGCTGTGATTGAGTTTGTATAAGAGAGTATTTCTATAATACAAGAAAAGAAGCATAGCGATATGCTTCTTTTTTACTGTACTGATCTGCTTTCCTGATCCGCTTTCCTGATCTACTTCCCTAATCTATTTTCCTAATCTACTGTCTTGTTCTACTGCTCAAAATGTTGATAATCCTTACAGTGCGTCCAGTCGCCGCCCCAGGTAAAACCATGGGAGATAAAGAGTTCATAACAGAGATCACCGGGACCGATCTTGTGCGGAAAATCACGTTCCCGGTCGGCGTAGGCTTCAGAGCCGGGCGGGGAAATCCGGACGCGCATGCCGGATGAGGCAGGGAGGCTGTGTGTATCTGTATTTTTATTGATATAAGTTACATATGGATTGAAGAAGGGGTTGACGTCAACAGCCATTCCGAAGGCATGGCGGGATAGGGTATCTGTTCCGGCTATTGTACGGTAATTAAAGCAGGAGGTGTTGTTTTTTAAACAGCACAGGTCGTCGTCGGCTTGAAAATCATCTACAAGCTGGATCCGTTCGATCGGGTAGCGGTGTTCAAAGAGCGTATGAAAGATATCCAACAACGGCATGGCGATGCTGTGATTGCAGATCATTTCCCCGGTACGCGTTTCGCCGTTGAAATCAATATAAGGGATCCTGAGGTAACGCAGTTCCGCAGGGGATATCTGTTCATTTTCCCGATACGAAATCCCCCTGATGCGGTGCATAAGGTGTCTGGAAACCGGATGGCATGAAAAGCCGCGGTAAGGTTTTTGAATATGAAATAACTGGTGCAAAGGTGTAGCCTCCTTGGGATGATTTTTAGGTGTCTGCAATACTGCTTCGCAGCGCAGAACCGGCGCAGGAAACGCTTTGAGCAGTGGTTCCCTAACTATACTTTATATGTATAGATGATAAAAGATATGACAAGTACTTTGAACAGAAGCGGAGATATCGGTTGTTTTTCTTGCAATATGATATGGTTTCCTGTAAAATAAATGCGTGTTATATATCCGTTAGAGAATGAACGAACTGAAGTAAGATGTCAGTACGGAAGAGATCATCTGAATCTAAGCCGCAGCAAGGCTGCGACATGCGGGGTAGGAAGGAAACAGTATTAGTAATGGGAATCATCAAAGCGTCAAAGCTTGCATTTGAATATATCCGCAGAGATGAGGAAGGAAATGTGGAAGGGATCACCCGTGCTGTGGACGACGTTGATCTGGATGTGCAGCAGGGGGAATTCATTGCGATTCTGGGGCATAATGGTTCCGGCAAATCTACACTGGCGAAACATTTGAATGCGATCCTTTATCCCACGGAGGGAACTGTGCTGGTAGACGGCAAGGATACTACGGAGGAAAAATATCTCTGGGAGATCCGTCAGACAGCGGGTATGGTATTTCAAAATCCGGATAATCAGATCATCGGACAGATCGTGGAGGAGGATGTGGGATTTGGACCGGAGAATCTGGGCGTGCCGACCAAGGAAATCTGGGAGCGTGTGGAGGAAAGCCTGAAAGCTGTGGGGATGTATGAGTATCGTAAATATTCGCCTAATAAACTATCCGGCGGGCAGAAGCAGCGGGTTTCCATTGCATCAGTGATTGCGATGCATCCCAAATGCATCATCCTTGATGAGCCTACAGCTATGTTAGATCCCTCAGGACGTAAGGAAGTGATCCGCGCGGTGCGGGCGTTGAATGATGTGGAAAAGATGACTGTCATTCTGATTACACATTACATGGAAGAAGTGATCCATGCGGATAAGGTGCTGGTCATGGATCAGGGAAAAGTAGTTATGCAGGGTACGCCAAGAGAGATATTTTCCCATGTGGAGAGGCTTAGAGAGCTGCGGCTGGATGTCCCCCAGATCACGCTGTTGGCGCATGAATTGAAAAAAGCGGGTATGCCGTTACCGTCCGGGATACTTACCAGAGAGGAACTTGTGAGGGAATTAGAGCGTATTCTTCCTAAGAAATAGAAATTTTATCAATATAATTGTACAAACAAATGGGAATTTAAAAATCGGAAAGACATTATAAAATGGTTTTTGGAGTAGTTAATGGGATCATTTTTCCGAATAGGGAGAATTTATAAGCGGTGAGGAATCAGATTCATTATGAAATTAATTGTTGACCATCTGACATATGAATATAATAAGGACACGACGCTTTCAGTCAAGGCGCTGGATGATGTCAGCCTGGTCATTGCACAGGGAGAGATGATCGGTCTGATCGGACATACGGGTTCCGGTAAATCTACACTGGTGCAGCATTTGAACGCCCTGCTTACGCCGGACAGCGGTACGGTCTATTTTAACGGGGAAGATGTTTTTGAAAAGGAGTATGACAAAAAAAAGCTTCGCGGAAAAGTAGGACTGGTCTTTCAGTATCCGGAACATCAGTTGTTTGAAGAAACGGTCTTTCAGGAGGTCTGTTTTGGCCCTAAGAATATGGGGGTATCCAGAAAGCAGTCGGAGCTTAGCGCTTACGCTGCGTTAAAGCAGGCGGGGGTCCCGGATGAGTGCTTTTACCAGTCGCCGTTTGATCTTTCCGGCGGACAGAAGCGGCGCGTGGCGATTGCCAGCGTACTTGCCATGAAGCCGGAGATCCTGATCCTGGACGAGCCGACGGCAGGATTGGATCCAAGGGGAAGATATGAGATCCTGACGCAGATCAGGAAACTGAAAGAGGAGAACAACGTCACGGTGATATTGGTTTCCCATAGCATGGAGGATGTGGCGGAATATGTTGACAGGATTGTTGTCATGGATCATGGAAAGATCAAATATGATGACAAACCGCGTCAGGTCTTTGCCCATTACAGGGAGCTGGAGGCTATGGGACTGGCGGCGCCGCAGGTCACTTATCTGATGCATGAGCTAAGAGAACATGGTATTGATGTAGATACGAATGTTACGACGATCGAGGAAGCAAAAGAGGCATTGCTGCAGAATTATTAAGGAAATGGTAAGGGGGTTAGATTGAAAAATAAGATTGATATCTTATTTTTCAATCAGCAATTTGAGTCAGAGCCT
>DLOP01000087.1:9729-20084 GCA_002478505.1 Lachnospiraceae bacterium UBA7481 | reverse complement strand
GGATTTCTCATCGCGTGTCATCGCAGTAAAACTGCTCTGACATGGAGGTTTATTGTGATTCGGGATATTACATTGGGTCAATATTACCAGACAGACTCCGTGGTACACCGGCTGGATCCAAGGACGAAGCTGATTGCGACATTTGCCTATCTGGTATCGTTGTTTCTTGGAACAAATCTATATGTGTACGTGTTGGCGTTTGTTTTTCTGGCGGTTGCCGTCAGGGCGAGCAGGGTGCCGGTAAAGTTTATTGTGCGGGGCATGAAGGCAATCGCGTTCCTGATGCTTGTGACGGTGGTCATCAACATGTTTGTGATAAAGGGAGAACCGATCCTGACCATAGGAAAGCTGACGGTTACCAGAGAGGGAGTGCGCACAGCGGTATATATGGCGTTGCGCCTGACGTTTCTGATCATGGGATCTTCCATTATGACGCTGACCACAACGCCCAATCAGCTGACGGATGCATTGGAGAACATATTGAAACCATTAAAGATATTTAAGTTTCCCGCGCATGAAATTGCTATGATGATGTCGATAGCGCTTCGTTTTATCCCGATTCTTCTGGAGGAGACGGATAAGATCATGAAGGCACAGCTGGCAAGGGGAGCTGATTTTGAGTCCGGTAATATCATAAAAAAGGCAAAAAGCCTTGTGCCGGTGCTTGTGCCGCTCTTTATCTCGGCGTTCCGGCGTGCCAATGACCTTGCGCTGGCAATGGAGGCAAGATGTTACCGCGGTGGTGAGGGCAGGACGAAGATGAAGCCCCTGCATTATGCGAAGAGGGATGTGGCGGTCTATCTGTATGTGTGCGCGTATCTGGTTTTGATCTATGCGGCTGGGCATTATATCCCGAAATTCTGGTTTACATAACTCAAAATTGACAATTTATTTCTCAAATAATTTACATAATATTATGTTTTTCACATATATATTGTTGTTTTGAATGATTATTTGTCAAAATAGAAAGCGAAATTTAAATATTTATATTGAGATCAATGACGGGTGTGCATATGTGCGATGTAGATGAACGGGAGCAGAAAAGAAGAATACTTCTGGTGGTTGCTTATGATGGAACCAATTATCACGGATGGCAGCTGCAGCCGGAGAGCGTTACCATCGAAGGGGTATTGAATGAGACATTGAGCAGCCTCTTTCAGGAGGAGATACAGGTGATCGGTGCCAGCCGCACGGATGCAGGGGTGCATGCCTATGGAAATGTGGCAGTATTTGATACGACAGCCCGGATTCCGGCGGAAAAGATTCCGTATGCTCTAAACCGCAGACTGCCGGAGGATATCCGTATCCAAAGGGCAGTGCAGGTGGCGGAGGATTTCCATCCCAGAAAATGCGAAAGCAGGAAAACATACGAATACCGCATTGTGAATACGCCGTTTTTGATCCCGCAGAAACGACTTTACGCGCATTGGACATATTATGATCTGGATGTGGAACGGATGCAGCGGGCGGCGGAATGTCTGATCGGCGAACATGATTTTAAGAGTTTCTGCAGCGTGAATACCCAGGCTGAAAGCACGGTGCGGAGGATTTATGAGTTAGATGTCTGCAGAAAAGAAGATTCACCGGATGAAATTGTGATCCGCGTCACGGGCAACGGATTCTTATATAATATGGTAAGGATCATCGCGGGCACGCTGATCGAGGTTGGCAGGGGCAGGCTGGAGCCGGGGGATGTGAGCCGGATGCTGGAGGCGAAAGACCGTCAGGCAGGCGGACCAACCGCACCGGCGAAAGGACTTACGCTGGTTGAATATCATTTTGTCGGGTTTGAGGAGAAAAAACTTGAAAAACCCTCTGAAATTGGTTGACATCATCAATTTCCTATAATATAATGTATATCTGTGACGGATTGGGTTATCTTCCCAATAACCTGATGCGTGCAGGGCGTGTAAGAGACGTATCATGCTGTGCCCGGACATCACAGCGTTGTATGTACATACACGCAGAGCCAATGATAGGAACGGACAAAGGAATTACGCTTTGTCATGAAAGGAGAATAAGGAATCATGAAGACATTTATGGCTAGTCCTTCAACCATCGATAGAAAATGGTATGTTGTTGATGCGACAGGATATACATTAGGACGCCTGGCATCCGAGATTGCCAAGGTGCTCCGCGGAAAGAATAAGCCTATTTACACACCGCATATGGATACAGGAGATTATGTGATCGTAGTCAATGCGGACAAGGTAAAGGTGACAGGCAAGAAGCTGGATCAGAAGATTTATTATCATCATTCCGGATATGTAGGCGGTCTCAAGGAGACAACTTTGAGAGAGAAGCTTGCGAAGAAGCCGGAAGAAGTGCTTGAACTTGCTGTAAAGGGCATGCTTCCCAAAGGATCTTTAGGAAGAGATATGTACAAGAAACTTTTTGTTTATGCAGGACCTGAGCACAAACATGCGGCACAGAAGCCTGAAGAACTGAAGTTTTAACTAGGGGTTGAAAGGAGAGAGGAAAATGGCTAAGAAAGCAGCAGCTACGAAATATTATGGAACAGGCAGAAGAAAGAGTTCTGTTGCAAGAGTTTATCTTACACCGGGCAAGGGTGAGATAAAGATCAATAAAAGAGATATTGATGATTATTTTGGATTAGAGACTCTGAAGGTTATCGTTCGTCAGCCTCTGGCAGCGCTTGATGCAACAGGTAAGTATGACGCAATGATCACAGTAAAGGGCGGCGGATATACCGGACAGGCAGGCGCGATCAGACACGGTATCGCAAGGGCACTGCTTCAGGCAGATCCGGAGAATCGTCCGGTACTTAAGAAAGCAGGATACCTGACCAGAGATCCTCGTATGAAAGAGCGTAAGAAATACGGATTGAAGGCAGCGAGAAGAGCTCCACAGTTTTCAAAACGATAAGCAGTTATCTGCGAACGGATATGCATATGGAAAAGCCCAGAATGCTTGCATTCATGGGCTTTTTTATATGCGTTTCCGTTCATTGGAACGCAAGAATGACCGAGGTGACGCGAAGCGGAATCGAGGTTCATCTTGCGTTCGCAGATAACGTCCGAAATTCCATAGGAAGACAAGAGATGATGAGCAAGGCATAAAATGAAGGCATAAAATGCCTGCGAATTCATCTCTTGAATTCCACGGATAATCAATCAGAGAAACCGTTACCCAAAGTAGGAGGGTATCGCATTAACGGAAATTATTATACAAATGAGATTATGAATGTACTTGTAACTTTGCGATGAGAGCATCTTTGAGAACCTTTGAATAATTGATACCAAGATTCTCACATGCAGTATTGAGCCATGCAGGGATGCTCAAAGTTTTTTTGACCACCTTGTCGTCGTATGCACGAGCGTACTTGTCGAGGTCTACATACACCATATTGACAAGAGCGTTTTCGTCATCCTTTTCGACAGCATTCAGTGCAGACGGTTCAGGGAGAGCATCGCCATCACGCAATGAGGTAAAAAGATACTGACCGCAAGCCTCCTGAGCCATTGCGAAAGCGTCCGCAAGATTATCTCCGTAGGTGGCGAGGTCATTGAGGTCGGGAAAAATGACGGAGAATCGTCCATCATCCTCCGGATAAAATACAGCGGGATAAATATAGTTCATAAGAATCTCCTTTCTTTTAAGATGGCAGGTATCATTTGAGACCCGCCTGTTTAAGTATGGAGTTGGCAACCCTTTGAGGTATGTCACCTCGATGATTTGGGATTGTTACCTTTCCCGATTTGGTCGGGTGTTTGTATTGATAATGTGAACCTCTCACATCTACGAGTGACCATCCGTCATCAAGGAGTAATTTTTCAATTTCTCGAAATCTCATTTGTATTGTTTCCTCCTTATAAATATATAATACTACGTATTTTACGTATTGTCAATATGTTACACGTATAATACGTAAAACGTCTGTTTGAATTCGTGGGCTTTTTTATATGCGTTTCCGTTCATTGGAACGCAAGAATGACCGAGATAAAGCGAAGCGGAATCGAGGTTCATCTTGCGTTCGCAGATAGCACCAGGAGTTCTCAAAACGATAGAAAATAGATATACAAATACGAAAACAGACTCCGCAGGTTTTTCCTGCGGAGTTTTTTCGATATCAAAGCATGATAAACCATAAATGAAAAGGACAACAGATTAACTGTTGTCCTTAGGTTGTCAAGTTAATGACTAAAAATTTTATTTGCCCACTAAAGGGTTCTTTTTTAGATTGCCCTAATTTTAACATGATTATTCTTTTGAGTCAATAGTTTTTTGGGCAAAATCAAAAAAATCTGATATGGCTTTTTCTATGTCTAAACGTGATGTAATAATATTAATATAGCCTTTCTTTTCCAATATTCGCATTTTGTCGACGCATCGAATATCGTCAAAATGCAACCGTGCTTTTATATGACTATCTTCTTCAATATCATATTCATATGGTACAGTTAAAGTTCCTGAATCCGGCTTGATTGATGTAGCAGGAATTACAATTAGTTTAGTTCCACAATGCTTGAGAAGATAGCACCAGTGAGGGTCAAATAATTCTTTTGAATACCCACGACCTATTTGACAGTATACTAACTGATGCTCTTTTGGCTCTGTTTTTAGCGAATAATAGGTTTTGTTTGCATCATGGTTGGGTTCTTTGTTAACCAGCGTTCCATAAAAGAAATTAGAAGCAGTTAATTGGTGTTTCCATGCTGAGATTAGCATGTCTACATCATAGTTACCTGTTTGAGCCAAATCATTTGCCTGATTAGCTAAGTTCCAAAATTCTTTATATATATTGAGCTGATTTTTGGGTTTTCCTGTTCTCATAATACCCTCCGCATTATTTCGTGCTATAACGGCATTATATCAATTGATAAGACATAAATCAACAAATAAACATTAAAATATAGATATAAGGTATAGAGAGGCAATATAAAGTTTTATGGGTAAGAGACACGTAACTAACATGGCACTATTATAAAACCTCTACAATACTAATTATATTTCTTGCCTGCCATTCATCTAACTTTACGCTCCATGATTAAAATGATAAAATAGTTTATACCAGACTTAACGGCTGCAAACAAAAGAATATTGCATAGGAGGATCTGTATGGTAACACCGAAGGAAGGAAAAAGAATTTCAAAGATAGATATGTATCTCAATTGCGCAGAAAGTTTTGCCTATCGAAGCACCTGCATCAAACGCAGATATGGGGCAGTCATTGTAAAAGATGATGCGGTGATTTCTACGGGATATAATGGCTCTCCCAGAGGTTTTGAAAACTGTTGCGATATTGGAACATGTCCCAGGATGGAGAGGCAGATGCATCAAGGGGAAGGGTATGGAATCTGCCGGGCAATCCATGCAGAAGCCAATGCGCTTTTAAATTGTTCGAGGGAACAAACGATTGGGGCGGATTTATATTTGACAGGAATCGATCCAAAGGACAATTCCATTCATAAGGCAAAGCCATGTCCGATATGCGCAAGAACCATCATACAGGCAGGGATCGATCATGTGATCATGCGTCAGGGAGACGGAGCGGATAATTATATCAGTATACCTGCCGTCGAGCTGCAATGGGTATTGGACAAATCTGAAAGTGAATAAGGTCTGAGGATTTGCCTGTCAATGGGTGGATAATAAACCGTATATTGGTAAAAATAAAGTCAGAAGTCAGATTGTCTGCTATCTAAATGTGAAAAAAGCATGAATTGTTAGCACTCACTATTGACGAGTGCTAACAAAAGAGGTATAGTACATTTAGAAACAAAAAAAGACAATACAGATAGGAGGAATGACTTATGTTGATACCATATTCAAATTCTTTAAACGGTTTATTTAGTGAGAACCTGCTGGATGATTTCTTTGACCTGCCGGGATTCAGAAGCTTCCAGACGATGCCGAAGGCTCCGCAGAACATTATGCACACGGATGTGAAAGAGCGGGAGAACAGCTATGAGATCGCGATGAACCTGCCCGGCATGAAGAAAGAAAATGTACAGGCAGAGCTGAAGGACGGTTATCTTACCGTCAGCGCTTCCACGGATACGTCTAATGAAGAAAAGGACGAGGATGGGAAATATATCCGTCGGGAACGTTACACCGGATCATGCAGCAGAAGCTTCTTTGTGGGCGAGCAGATCACGCAGGAGGACATCAAGGCGAGATTTGAGGACGGCGTCTTGAAAATTGAAGTCCCGAAGGTGGAGGCAAAGCCCGCAGTCGAGAACAAGCGTTATATTGCGATTGAAGGATAGACGCGGTATGTCTTTAAAACAGGGGAAAGCATCGGATAAATCATCATTATCCGGTGCTTTTTTGCGGCTGAAAAGATAATATGGAATAATATGTACGATTTCTTTTGACAATCACAGCAATGACAAGTAAAATAGTAGTATCATATTTAAAATTGCAGTGTCAAATCAACGAAATGAATCTGCTGCAAAACGATCAAAAAAGAAATGGAGGACGCTATGCACGCACAAAACTTATCTGCAACAGAAGCAATGGGGAAACTGAAGGAAGGGAATCAGCGTTATTTGACAGCGGAGAAAAATCCGGGCGATATATCGCCAAAGATCAGGCAGAGTACCTGTGAGAACGGACAGAGCCCGTATGCGATCATTGTCACCTGTTCGGATTCACGGGTGATTCCGGAGGGAATCTTCAGTGCGGGGATCGGAGAACTGTTTGTGATCCGTGTTGCCGGCAATGTGATCGACAATCATCAGCTTGGCAGCATTGAATATGCAGCGGATCATCTGGGGACAAAGCTTGTGGTCGTAATGGGACATACCAACTGCGGCGCGGTTGGAGCGGCGGTGCATCACGATCCGAATGGATTTGTAAAGTTTATAACGGACGAGATCAAAAAAGCGATCGGCGGCGAAAAAGATGAATTTAAGGCATGCTGCCTGAATGTCCGGCGCGGCGTCGGATTGATCAAGGATGGCTTAAAGGAGATGACGGAGCAGGGCAGCCTGACGGTGTGCGGGGCGGTCTATCATATTGACAGCGGGGCTGTTGAGTTTTTAGACTGATAAATAGACTGCGGTGATACATATACCTGTCTGTTTTCGGAAAGCCGTTTCCTGAAAGCAGGCAGGTTATCTTTTTGTGACATCAAGGCAGTGTTTTTCATTTCTATTTGAACTGCCAAAGGCGGTATGAGGGGATATTATGAATGATAGAAACAGTAAAATAAACATTGAAATATATAACGAATCAGACAATGAAATAATCAAGGAATCAAACAAGGAATCAAACAACGAAATAAGTAATGAAAGCCGCGACATAAGAAGGGATGAAAAAGGCACTGTCAGAACCAGGCTTTCCGATATAAGAAAGAAATATTTTGGTACGAAGCAGTTTTACAGGATGACGCTGGGAGTAGCGGTTCCCATTATGATCCAGAACGGGATCACCAATTTTGTGGGTCTGCTGGATAATATCATGGTGGGGCAGATCGGGACGGAGCAAATGTCCGGCATTGCCATTATCAATCAGCTGCTGCTGGTTTACAATCTGGCTATTTTTGGCGCGGTATCGGGCGCGGGGATCTTTACGGCGCAGTTTTATGGGAAACAGGATCACGAGGGGGTCCGGCATACGTTCCGCTTTAAGCTTTATATTGCCACATTGATCACTCTTGGAAGTATTTTGATCTTGACCTTCTTTGGAGAAGATCTGATTGCGATGTATCTTCAGGGAGAGGATAAGGGATTGTCGATAGAGGAGGCGCTGCGCTGCGGCAAACAGTATCTTTGGATCATTTGCTTCGGACTGCTTCCGTTTGCCATAGAGCAGGCATATGTCGGCACTCTGCGGGAGTGCGGCGAGACGGTGGTGCCTATGATCGCCGGCATAGTGGCGGTCTTTGTAAATCTGGCGCTGAATTATGTCTTGATCTTCGGAAAATTCGGTTGTCCGATGCTTGGCGCTGCGGGAGCGGCGATCGCGACTGTCGTATCCAGATATGTGGAGGCGGCCATTGTGATCATATGGACGCATCGCCATACAGGGCGGATGCCGTTTATCGTGCGGGCATTTTCCTCATGGAGGGTCCCGGCTGCTTTATGCGGGCAGATCATCAGA
The DNA here is from genome assembly GCA_002478505.1 of Lachnospiraceae bacterium UBA7481. Taxonomy (GTDB): domain Bacteria; phylum Bacillota; class Clostridia; order Lachnospirales; family Lachnospiraceae; genus NK4A136. Next base: position 12,017 of record DLOP01000087.1, on the reverse strand, counting down.
CGCGGTACGCCTCTGATGGTAAATGAAGTGCTGTGGGCTGCCGGAATAGCAATGATCAATCAATGCTATTCCGTGAGAAGTTTTGAAGCGGTCGCTGTTGGCAATATAGCAAGCACCGTATCCAATATTTTCAATATCTGCTTTATCGCGTTTGGAGACGCGATCGCGATTGTTGTGGGCCAGTATTTGGGGGCCGGGAAGTTCAAGGAAGCAAGGGATACGGATACAAAGCTCATCACCTTCTGCGTCACGCTTTGTATTCCTCTGGGGGTCATTTTGTATCTTTCCGCGCCACTTTTTCCGCAGTTATACAAGACGACCGACGAGGTCAGGCGGCTGGCTGCCGAATATCTCAGGGTATCCGCAGTGTTTATGCCGGTCTGGGCGTTTATGCACGCGTCGTATTTCACGCTGCGTTCCGGCGGAAAGACGATCATTACGTTCCTGTTCGACAGCGTATATCTCTGGGTGATCGCATATCCGCTGGCTTATGTGCTCAGCAGATATACCGCCATTCCACTGATCCCGATGTATGCCTGCGTGCAGTCGATCGATATCATAAAATGCATTATCGGGTTTANNGGTGAAAAAGGGCATCTGGATCAATAATATCGTTTCCGACGGACAGGAAAAACGATCGGCGGAAGCATAGGCTTGGCATGGGGATGCCGGAAACTACATAGATAAAAAGCGAAAAGACCTTCCGAGGATGGAAGGTCTTNNTTTTTTATGCGCAGGTCCGCATATGGAAGTTTGCTGCTGACGCAGCATGCGGGCCGCGCAGCGAGTAGGGGAGAAGGTCATTCCCCTACTCGATTATAAGAAGAAATTTAATATATGACGGTGGGGAGTTTGCTGGTAAAAATATTCGCAGAATTAGTTATTCTGCGAATATGTATCATTAGGCAGATCTGCGCTTGGTTTACTTCATTTCCATGGTTTACTAAAATTCCAAATTTTTGCAACCTATGTTAAGTATAACATATCGCCATTTTTTTGTCAATAAAGCGTGAAAAATAAATAGATTTATTACAATTTATCATGTTTTAAGTATGCGAACCGAATTAAAACAATAATAAAGGGTTCCTAAAAGGGTCAGAAAGGAGAAGATATGGCAAGAAGAGGAGAAAACATACGTAAAAGAAAGGATGGCAGATGGGAGGGACGATACAGCATACTTACCAAAGAGGGAAAAAAGACGCGTTCTGTCTATGCCAAAACATATGCTGAAGTCAAGGAAAAGCTGCCTTATGCAAAAGCATCGGAAGAGGCAAAGCAAAAATCCATGGCGTCGATCTCCCCGGCGAAAAAAAGCAGGTTTCGGGATGTTGCTTTGGAATGGCTGCAGGACGTTTATAAAAAAAGAAAGTATTCCACCTATGTAAAATACAGCAAAACTTATTACAAATATTTATCAGAACTGGATGGCGTGATTTTTGCGGAATTGTCGGAGCGTATCATCTTTGATACGCTTACCGGATTAAATGCGCAGGGTTCGCAGACATTGAGAAACTCTGTTTATGGCGTTCTCAATCAGATCATTAAGTACGGGAATGAAAAAGGCGGATACCAGGTAGCGACATTTGCCATAAAGCAGAAAAGCGGCAGGAAAAAATCCATTGAGACCTTTAATGTTTCCGAACAGCAGAAACTCTTTAAGCATCTTTATGAAAGCGCGGATACCTATAAAAAAGGGATCCTGATCTGTCTGTTTACGGGGCTGCGGCTGGGGGAGATCTGCGCGCTAAAATGGACGGATATAGATTTTGAGGCAAAACTGCTGCATGTCAATGCCACCGTGCAGCGGATCGCAGCTAAAGGACATCCGACAAAGACGATCCTGTATGAAGGTCTTCCGAAGAGTGAATCTTCCATCAGGGAGATCCCGCTTTCCGACAGCATCATTGCAGTGCTGGGATCCATCTCACGCCGCGGAGCTTATGTGTTGAACGGAGATCGTCCGATGGAGCCCCGCACTTATGAAAATAAATTAAAGAAATATCTGCAAGAAAGCGGCATCATGCCGCGGAATTTCCATACGCTGCGCCATACATTTGCCACCAACTGTATTGAAAGCGGAATGGATGTAAAGAGCTTGAGCGAGATCCTTGGTCATGCGGATGTGCAGCTTACGCTGAACAGATATGTGCATCCTACCATCGAAGCCAAACGCCGTCATATGGAAAGCCTATGCTCTATTTGTGGTCATTTTCTGGGTCAGTGTTCCTGATAAATCCTTAAAATACAGGAATTGTGCAGATAAAATCGCAGAATAACTAATTCTGCGA
>DLOP01000087.1:0-9679 GCA_002478505.1 Lachnospiraceae bacterium UBA7481 | reverse complement strand
TACATAAAATGAAAGGAAAATACTTGGATAAAGAGTACGGACAGCAATGAACATACTGCTGATAACTACAATCGGTGGATTTTTGCCGAAATTTCTGATGCAGGATGTCAGGATGCTGCAGGAGATGGGATACACGGTTCATTATGCCTCTAACTTTGAAAAGCCGGTATATGAGTGTGACAGGGAGGAATTGGAGAAGCAGGGGATCATCTGCCATCCGATACCCATCGAAAAAAGTCCGCTGGCAGTAACCGCGAATCTGGCTGCGCTGCGGCGGCTGATCAGGCTGGTGAAAGAGGAAGATATCAGGATCATCCACTGCCATAATCCGGTGGGCGGCGTCCTGGGCAGGATGACAGGGATTCATCAGCCGTATATTATTTATACGGCGCACGGTTTCCATTTTTATAAACATGCGCCGTGGATCAACTGGATGGTTTTTTACCCGGTGGAACGGCTGCTGGCATACAGGACAGATCAGTTGATCACGATCAACCATGAAGATAAGGCGCTCTCTGAGCATTTCCGTCTTAGGAAGAACGGATGCACCGCTATGATTCCGGGCGTCGGTCTGGATACGCAGCGGTTTACGCCGGATCCGGAGCGGCGGCAGCAGTACAGAAAGGCGCTGGGTGTTGCAGAGGAAGAGTACCTGTTTTTGTCCGTCGGGGAACTGAATGGGAATAAGAACCATGAGACCGTGATCAAAGCATTTGCAAAGCTGGATTGTGGGCGGGCGAAGCTGATCATCTGCGGTGAAGGGATAAAACGAAAAGAACTGGAACGCCTGATCGGGCAGCTTTCCCTTTCGGGAAGGATCTTTCTTCCGGGATATTGTACGGAGATCGAGCGGTATTATCAGAGCGCAGACTGCTTTCTGTTTCCGTCTGTCAGGGAAGGCCTTGGAATGGCGGCGCTGGTNNGGAAGCCATGGCGTGTGGTCTGCCGGTGATCGCGGGCGATAACAGGGGAACCAGGGAATATGTCTTTGATAATGGGATCCTCTGTAAATCGAAGGATATTGACGCATATGTCGCTGCAATGAAAGCGGTGATGGAACATCCGGATCAGGCGGCTGTGATGGGAAAGAGAAGCAGAGAGATCGCAATGGGATTTTCAAGAAGCCGGACGGATCAGGTGATGCGGGATGTGTATGAGAAGATGAAGGCGATGACGGAAGGACAGGACTGTTGATGGGACAGGGGAAAAAAGGCAGGAAAATATGGCTGGCAGCAGCGCTTCTTCTGTTGGCGGCAGCGATGTTTTTTGGGGGATTTTGGCTGCGCGGCTATCTTGTCGGGAAGCAGGCACAGGATCAGAGAGAGGATCTTTCGGAAGAAGTAAATGGGATAGCGGAGACGCCGCCGGAAGAGATATCTGACGATACGGCAGGCTCTGAGACAGCGCCGGAAGAAGACGTGGAAGACGAAAAGCTTTGGGAGCAATATACCATAGAGGAAAAATATCAGGCATATTTTGATACCTATGGGATCACCGTTCCAGAAAAGAATCTGGACTTTGAACAGCTTAGAACAGAAGTAAATGAAGACATTTACGCATGGCTTTATGTACCGGGGACGGATATAGACGACCCCGTTGTGCAGCATCCGACGGATGATTCCTATTATCTGAATTATAATCTGAATGGCACCATGGGATATCCGGGCGGCATCTATACGGAGGGTTCCTGCAACAGCCGGGATTTTACGGACCGGATGACGGTGATTTACGGACATAACATGAGGGATGGAAGCGGATTTGGCAGCCTTCATAGATTTGAGGACAGAGCTGTGTTTGAAGAATCAAGGTATATCTTCATCTATCTTCCGGACGACATCAAGGTCTATGAGATCTTTGCGGCCTATGAGGGAAGCAATGCGCATATCATCTACGGGCATGCGTGGGATGATGAAAGCTGGGTCGAGTATCTTTCTGATACTCTGCGCCTGACGGGAGATAAGGATAATGCGGTGGAGTCGTATGAATTTACGGCGGAGGATCAGGTGCTGACCTTGTCAACATGTATCAGAAATGCACCAAATCAAAGATATCTGGTGCAGGGAGTGTTATTGGATGAAGCTAGGTAGATTTATTATCAGGGTACTGATGCGGACGATAAAGACCCTAAGTATTATATGCATTGCTACGGCTGCCATCTTTTTATTTGTGCGGGGTATGGGAAAAGTCGAGCTTGTGATCGGTGCGTCGGCGAAGGCTCCTGCTCTGCCCGAACTGGAGGCGGCGCCGGAAGGAGAATGCGATAAACAGGCGATCATGTATCAGGGAGAGGCGTATGTATATAACGAAGATATCCTGACGTTTCTTGTGATGGGGGTCGACAGTCTGGAAAAGCTGCCGGAACCGGAAGAGGTGACGGATTACATCATGGGCGGGCAGGCGGATACGCTTTTTCTTGTCGTGATCAATCCGCATATCAAAGAGATACAGTTGATTGCCATCAACCGCAACTCCATGACGGAGATAGACGTTTATGACAGTGATAACAATTATGTGCGTACCGACCTGTTGCAGGTGTGTCTGCAGCATGGATACGGTTCCGGACTGGAGGACAGCTGCGAGCGTCAGGTGAAGGCGGTATCCGGACTGTTTTACGGACTGCCGATCCACGGATATATTGCCATGAATATGGCTGCCGTGCCGATCTTAAATGACAGCGTGGGAGGCGTCAGGCTGGAAGTTATGGAAAATGTCCCATGGGGAACCGAAGTCATCGCGGAAGGGCTGGGAAATGCTGTTACCTTGGAAGGGATGGACGCTTATTATTATCTGCAGTACAGGGATGTGGAAATATTTGACAGCGCATCCATGCGGCTGGCGAGGCAGAAACAATATCTGAATGCATTTGCGAGGCAGGCGATCGAAATGACAAAAGAGGATATCACATTCCCGATCACCGCGCTGCGGCAATTGTCAGACTATACGGTCACGGATATCAATGCTTTCAAGGTCACGTATCTTGCCACTACATATATCAACTACGCGTTTAATACGGAGGGCATCTATGTGCTGGATGGGGAGACCGTGGTCGGCGGCGGAGGATTTGAGGAGTTTTATGTGGATGATGACGCTTTGTATGCGCTGATTATAGAGTTATTTTATGAGAAAGTAAATTAAAATATGGTATCCGGCCGCATTGACGGTTTGATATAGCCACACAATCTTTTGGAAGGAGGGATTTGCCAATGAAGAGGTTTTTTAGATTTGCCGCTGTCTGCACAGCTTTAGTGATGGCATTTGGACTGTCTCTGACATCACTGGCGGCAGTTTCAACTGCGACCGTCAGCGCGACGGCTGCAGATACGAACGGCGTCAGCGCAACGACTGCGGATGGCACGCCTGTCAGTGTCAGCCCCGTTACGGAAGTGGTTGTCGCAGATGCCCAGAAAGCGGCGGTTGCACTTGTCGGGCAATCACCGGCCGGCAACGCTGCAAGCGTACAGGTAGAGAAGATTTTTGATCTAAGCGCAGTGATCAGCGGACCGACAAATATTACGATCAATGTACCCGGCATCACGGCGGGACAAAACGTCGTTGTTCTTCATCAGTTGAGCAACGGCACATGGGAGGTAGTTCCGGTAGCGGCTGTTTCAGCCGGAAGTGTAACTGCAACATTTACTTCACTTTCTCCGGTCGCTATTATTACATACGCTTCCCCGAAAACAGGGGAGAGCTTTCCCATTGTAGGAGTGTTATGCATTGCCAGCCTGTTTGGCGCAGCACTCTGCTTAAAAAAACTGCGTTTTTAGAAGTATGCTTTATAAATTATGATTTTCAGGCTTTAAATGTTTTCTAAGTCGTGTGGCGGTCTGCCTCTCGCTTTAGAGAGGCAGGCTTTTAGAAAACATTATGAGGCGGATGAATGACTACGGATTACAAAGATAAAGAACCGGAGGAGGATGAATGACTGCGGATCACAAAGATAAAGAACCGGTAGTTTCGGTGATCATGGGAGTCTATAACCAATGCAATCAGGTTGAATTGCTGCAGGCAGTCAATTCTATCCTGGCGCAGACGTTTAAAGATTTTGAATTTATCATATATGACGACGGAAGCGTTGAAAAATCGGCGGAATATATCAGAAATCTGATATATCTTGACCGGCGGATCCGCGTGATCAGAAACGAGGAGAACAAGGGACTGGCTTTTTCGCTGAATCAGTGTATCGGCGAAGCCAGAGGGAAATATCTTGCAAGGATGGACGCGGATGATATTTCGCTTCCCGACCGTCTGAAAAGGGAAGTTGATTTTTTGGAACGCCATGCGGAATATGCATGGGTGGGGAGCAACGCTCGAGTCTTTGATAATGAAACGATCTGGGGGACGCTGGTCATGGCAAAGGAGCCGAATCAGTACAATTTCCTGCCGTTTTCCCCGTTTATCCATCCCACGGTCATGTTCCGGCGGGAGCTGTTTGCGGGCGGCGGAGGATATGAGGTGACGCAGGAAACCCTGCGCTGCGAGGATTACGAGCTGTTCCTGCGGCTGTACCGGCAGGGGCTTAGAGGATATAACTTACAGGAGGAGCTTCTTTTATACCGTCAGAGCGCGTCTTCTTATAAAAAGAGGACATGGCTGACAAGGTGGAATGAAGCAAAGATAAGGGCGAGGTATTTTCAGGCAATGGACATCCCGAAATGGATGCAGTTGATGTATATGTCAAGGCCGCTTGCAACAGGTCTGCTGCCCTATCCGGTGGTTGCATATTATAAGAAAAAGCGTCTGCTTTCCACAGCAGGATCCGTAAATTATATCATTCAGGAAGAAATGGGATAAGATCCGGCTCTTTTATGGAAAGAGCAGATCAGATCGTCCGGGGCGGATATGGAACAGGAAAAGAAATGGGATAAGAAACGGGACTTTGAAACAATATGGGCGCCTGCATTGGTTTCCTATACGGACTGGGTGATCAGGGAGGCGCTTTCCCTAAAGATACATAAGTTATATTTTCTGGCAAGGGATGGGTGGCTGGTCTATAAGATCGCGCGCCGGATGATAGAGCAGGAGAAGCTTCCGCTTACGTGCCGGTATCTGGAGGGATCAAGGTATGCGTGGCGGATGGCGGAGTTTTATCTGCCGGATGCGGATCCTGTGGAAAAGATCTGCGTGGGAGGCGTCCATGTCACCTTAAGGAAGATCCTGAGGCGCGGCGGACTGGATCAGGCGGAGTCGGAAGAAGTCGCAAGGCAGCTTGGGAAACAGGAGGAGCTGGATCGTGTGCTCAGCTATGCGGATACGCAGCGTTTGAAACCCATCTTATCAGAGTGCGGGATATTTATGAAGCTGCTGCATCAGCATGCGGAAGATGCATACCATAGCACTATCCGTTACCTGAAACAGGAGGGAGTGCTGGAGCAGGACGCATTTGCCATCGTTGACAGCGGATGGACCGGGTCACTGCAGCAGACGTTGGAGCATCTTAGGCAGTCCGCAATGGAAAGCGCAGGGAGTCTGATCCAGGGATTTTATTTCGGACTGTATGAGCTTCCGAAGAATGTTGCTCCTGCGATGTACCATACTTATTATTTCCGACCATATAAGGATATAGAGAAGAAGGTGCGCTTTAATAATTGTCTGTTTGAAGCAGTCTGCTCCGCTAAGGAGGGTATGACGGTGGGATACAGGGAGGAAGACGGCAGGATGTTTCCGGTCTATGAGACAACCCAAAATCCTAACAGAGAGCGCATGATAAGGAATGAACTTTGTCTGGAGAGACTGCTGTTGCAGCCGGATAAGTTAAAATCCTTGATACAGCCGCGAAAAGAGGCCCAAAGGCGGCTAGAGGGACTGATGAGCCGGCCGATGGAAAGCGATGTCGCGGAATACGGGGAGTATCTGTTTTCTGACGACGTATCTGAAAGCAGCCTACAGCCGGTGGCGGCAGTCTTAGACAATAGGGAGCTCCGTAATTTTCATGCTATAAGAAGACTGCTGATCATGAAGGGGATCAAGAAAGAGACGTTAAAGGACAGCGCATGGCCGGAGGGCAGTGCGGCGCGCGCAGGCAGGGCTGTGGGTTATCATTTGTTTCAGATACGGATGTATAAGCGTCTGGTTTATATCAGGAAAAAATTAAAGAGATCATAAGGGAAGCGGGTAATCACAAAACGGATGAAGGCGGGGAGTTTAAAACAATACCTGTTTGTGATGAATGAACTGGTAGGCAGGGAAGTCAAAAGAAAATATGTCAGATCGTATCTCGGCGTCTTGTGGAGCGTATTAAATCCCCTGCTGTCCATGGTTGTTATGACGCTGATCTTTTCCACGATATTTAAGCGTTCCATGGAAAATTACCCTGTGTACTATCTGACGGGGAGCATCCTGTGGGGTATGTTTACCGGCGCGACCAATTCGGCAATGACGGCGCTGGTGGATAATAAGACCCTTATGACAAGGACAAAGCTTCCAAGACAGATCTTTCCGTTGTCAAGGATCCTGACGTCTTTGGTGAATTTTGGATATTCTCTGGCAGCCTATATATTGATTGTGGCGTTTTTCGGGATCATGCCGACAGAGCATCTGCTGGCATTCCCGTTGATCGTATTACTGCTTCTGATGTTCTCCACCGGTATAGGTTATATGCTTGCCATTGCCTATTCCCTGATGCCGGATGTGAAATATCTGTATTCAATCCTGCTACAGTTGTGGATGTATCTGAGCGCCCTTTTTTATCCTGTTGACCAGCTTAGTCCCCAGATGCAGTCGGTGGTCAGGATGAATCCTGTTTATACCTGTATCGCGGCGGCAAGGAACTGCGTCCTGTACCATCAGTGGCCATTGCGGGAAGAATGGATCAGGATGGCTTGGTGGGGGATCGGTATGCTTGTGCTGGGAAATCTGGTATTCAGCATCAATAAAGATAAGATTCTGGTTCAAAATATTTAATGGGAAAAAGGTATGGATATGGGCTTTGGTGAATTGATAAACAGTATATTCAGGCAGAAGACCGTATATATCCCGGCGCTTGTGGTGGTGGTGATCGTGCTGATCATCTCCACGATCCAGACCTATGTGGAATATTCCAGAGAAATGGAAAGAGAGAAGATCAGGGATAAAGCGGCAAAGAAGCGGGAGGAGAAGAAAAAGGAAGAAGAGCGGAGGAAAGAGGAGCAGAGAAAGCGGGAACAGGAAGAAAAAGACGGTTTTGAGATCATTGATCTGGATCTGCTTATCGAAGAATCCGAAAAATGGGAAAAAGAGGTTTTTGAGAAAGTAGATCCGGTCATCGTGATCGAGAATATCAGTATGGATTTTAAGGTCGCCATGCAGAATGTCTCCGGCATCAAGGAATGGATGATCAAAAAACTTCGGGGGAAGATCAGCTACCGGACGCTGCATGCGCTGAGCCACATCTCATTCAATGTATATCCGGGGGAGATCATCGGTATCATCGGGACCAACGGCTCCGGAAAATCCACGCTGTTAAGGATCGTGGCTGGCATACTTACGCCGACTACGGGACGTGTGAAGGTAGATCGCAGCAAGTTGCAGCTTCTGACGCTTGGGACAGGCTTTGATATGGAGCTGACCGCCAAGGAGAATGTCTATCTGAATGGCGCCATCATCGGTTACAGCCGGGAATTCATAGATGAGCATTATGATGATATCGTGGAATTTGCTGAATTGAAAGATTTTATGGAAGAAAAGGTGAAGAACTTTTCCTCCGGTATGGTCTCCCGTCTGGGATTTGCAATCGCGACAGCAGGAGATGCGGCGGAAATACTGATCCTGGACGAGGTTCTATCCGTGGGAGATGAATTTTTCAGACAGAAATCCCTTGCAAGAATCAAGGAGATGATACACGGCGGCTCTACGGTGCTGATGGTGTCCCATGGGATGGGGACGATCATAGATAACTGCACCAGAGCGGTGTGGATAGAAAAGGGGAATTTTGTGATGGAGGGGAATACGAAGAAGGTGTGCGAGGCGTATCGGAGGATGTATGGGTAGGAAAAGATGATTGTATAGTCGGTATGGGATGCTTATTTGAGGATGGGAAAAAGGAGCAGGAATATATTTTATTATTGTAAGAAAGAGAAGTATCTTACCACAGGCTTTATGCCATTTATAATGTATTTTCAATGTATACACAGGCGTGATTGAAATCAGCGGTTTCGTTAAATCCACAATGCTTAAGATTGTATTCGGCGGACATTTGGATAACGCAGGTCTTAGGGAGGTGTGGCTTTTGACGTTGGGAAACGGATTTGACATGGGACAGTCGGCGAGAGAAAATGCGTACCTCAATGGGGTTTCATCATCGGTTATTCCGAAGAGATTCTGGTTGCCCAATATAAAGAGATTATAGAGTTTTCGGAGCTTCAGGATTTCATGGAGGAAAAGGTGAAGAACTTCTCCTACGGCATGGTGAACTGCCTGGGATTCGCCATCGCTACGGCGGGGGACGCGGCAGAGATACTGATACTGGACGAGGTGCTAAGCGTAAGGGATGAGTTCTTTCGGAAGAAGAGCTTGAAGCGAATCAAGGAATGTAAAGCACAAATTGATTTGAAACAGTGTATGTATAAATCAAGGGAAGGATAATAATATGCAGACAATGTCAGTATGGGGATGCTGTGTAGGAAGAAATATTTTTAATGCACCTCAGCTACTTAATTCAATTAGCGTTAAAAATTTTATTTTCCAAATCACACCGTTTTCATGTTTTGACGTACCGCTTAATATTCCGTATGAAAAGTTTGATCTTCCGGTATTTACAAAATTTGAAAAAGAGTGCTTGGATTTTAATCTTAATAAGACATGTATTGAAAAACTGGAAAAAAATAAGACAGATTATATAACCTTTGATTTCGTTTCGAGCAGTTTTGAAATGTTCCGTATTACATTTAATGACAAAACAACAATTGCAAGATTGTGGGAAGGGAGAAGGCTTTTAAACGTTTTATCGGAAATTAAGTATTTTAAAGAAAACGAGTTTGCATATGAGATTATAGATTATAGTTGCCTGCCGCCAGAACTGGTATATGATGCACAAGATCAGCTAATACGATGGCTCAAAATAAATTATAGACCGGAACAGATTATATTCTGCATTCCAACATTTCCGAACAAATGGCTTAACAAAGAATTAAAGGTGTGTAAATACAGTGAGAAAAATGAACTTAAATATAAAGACGATGAAAAATATGTCCGTGAATTGACACAATACACAATACAACAGATTGATGGATGTAATATTTATTCTTTTCCAGAAAATATGGTTGCTGCGGAGTGGGAGGGGAGAACAGAACCACCGCCATTTCATTATACGAGTATGGATTACCTCCAACAAGGTGAGTTAATGTGCGAATTACTTGGAGTAGATTGGGAAAAAAGCTACTGTATGGATTTGCCGCCTTGTTCCTATATGATGGAGAAATGGCGTTTAAATTATTATTATTCGCGTAAGAAACTGTTCGACACAGAAGCTATTCTTCTTGATCAGCCGCGAAAAGATCCGTTTATTGGGACATCAATCAGCAGTGTTTCCATCTCAAGCTGGGGCAAGGGATTAAATACTGTAAATCAGTTGAAAAGCAAAGTGTTGGAGCATTTCAAGAAGAAGTGTTGAAAACAGCCAGCTGGTTTATTTCTCTGCAGAAAAAGGTTGTGTTTTTGGAAGAAAACTGATGGGCGTAAATATTTCAATGAAGAAAAATAT
>DLOP01000024.1 GCA_002478505.1 Lachnospiraceae bacterium UBA7481 | reverse complement strand
GCGGCAGAGAGCCCGCAGACGGTGAGGGAAACAGCAGAAGCCCCTTCAACAACAGAGGATGATGAGAATGCTGTTTTGTTTATTGTTCTTGGCGGCGGAATGATCATTATCCTTGCTGTTGTGATCAGTGTGGTATCTTCCGTTGTAAGTTCCGTTGCAGCTGCAGTAGATGATGAGGAATAATACGTTTACGTGAGGTTTGAGAGAGAAAGAAGATAGACCCTGTCCGGACTTGAAAAGTCATGGGCGAAGGGTCTTTTTCTAATTTATACATATCCGAAATGGCGGAGTAAGAAGAGCCAGAAGGTCATGGTGATGGAGCTTAGGAAGGTTGTGGTGACGATGACGCTGGAGGTCAGGACGCCTTCATGACGTATGTTTTTAGCCATGATATGGCTGCTGACGGTGGTTGGCGCGCCGAGCATGACAAGCAGCGCTACTAACTGCTCTCCGCGAAAGCCCAGTGCGACGGCAGGCATTAAAAAGAGCGCCGGCTGTACGATCAGACGCAGGCAGGAAGCGGCAAGCGTAGGTTTGATCTTGGCAAGGGCTTTTCTTCCTTCAAAACCGGCGCCCAGAGTAAGCAGCGCCAGAGGGGTTGCCAATTGTGCGATCATGCGAAAGGATTTTTCGATGACAAAGGGCAGCCGGATCCGAAGCAGGGAGAAAAGCAGTCCCAGAACGATGCTGATGATGATAGGATTGGTCAGGATGCCAAGCAGCGTCTTTTTCAGCCGGCCTTTGTCCAGACCCTGCACATCAGGCGCAGTGAAGGATAAGACGATGACCGCCATAATATTATATAAAGGTACGGTTCCTAAGATCATCAGAGGTCCGATGACGGAGGTGCCGTAGATATTCTCAATAAAGGCGATGCCAAGGACTGCCGCGCTGCCCCGGTAGGATGCCTGGACAAATTCTCCGAGGATGGAGCAGGAGGACTGATGTCCGGCAGAATGGCTGTCGATCATATGAAATACCAGTCCTGCACCTGCCCAGATGGCGAGGATGCAGAATAATGTGACAAAAAAACAATAAAGGACGTAGGAAGTATCCCATACGCTGTAAAAATCTGCCGTAGAAATATCTATAAACAGCAAAATGGGCAGAGTCAGCGTATAATTAAACTGATTTAATGACTTTACAAAGTCAGGCGTTACCAGTTTTGTGTGTTTTAGGCCGTAACCGATGAGCATGACGAGAAAGATCGGGATCGTGGCATTTAAGCTGAATATCAGGCTGTCCATGGTATTTTTGTCCTTTACAATGTTAGGGAAGCGCTGATTTTGTCTCTGCTTCCATAGAAATAATTACCGGGAATCAGTATAGCACAGAATCAGAAGAAATCAAGAGATAAGAGATATTGTGCTGATTTCTCTGAAAATAAAAATGTTAATGTGCAGAATCACCGGATGCGCATCAGCAGCCCATATGCTATAATCATTATGGGATATGGCAGCTTGAAAGACCATTCAAGCTAGAAGGCCTGACAAGGAGAGAGAAGCTATGATCTGTATTTTTAAATGCCCCGGCTGCAACGGCAATATGACATTTGATATTGAAAAGCAGATGCTCGTATGTCAGTCATGCGGAACAGAGATCGACGCGGAGGCGTATGATGAGAAGCAGATTGTCTTTGAAGGCGGACAGGAATACGGCGAAGGCATCAGCTGCTACCGCTGTCCGACCTGTTCGGCGGAGGTGGAGGTGGACAGCTCCCAGGCAACCTGCACCTGCAGATACTGCGGAATAGAAATGGCGGTATTTGCAGTAGAAAACGGAAGGATGGCGCCGGAGAAGATCATCCCGTTTGAGCTTGATCAGGCGGAGGCGGAGACGGCTTTCTGCAAATGGTGGCTGGAGCATGATACGATGCCGAAATTTAACAGAAAGCATATGAAATTTACGATACGGCCGATGTATATGCCGGTCTGGCTGGTGGATGCCAATACAAAAACAGATATGAGCGCTGTCGTAAAAAGGGAAGAGAAGATCGGCGGTACATATTCCTATAGCGGGATGCAGGCGCATCAATGGGGAATGAAGCAGGACAGCCTGACATTTTCTGACAGGGACACAAGAACAAGGAATTATCTGATCCATAAATCCCTTTATACCAAGTTTTTTAAGGTGCCGAGCAATGCGTCGCATCATTTTTCCGGTACGAGGTTTTTTGGCATTGAGCCATATAACTATATGAAGCTGGAGGATTTTGCGCCCGGTTATATTTCGGGACTGCCGGCGGAGCATTATTCCATAGACGCCAATGACATTGTTCCGCGTGCGTTGGACCGCATCAAAGGATTTGGGGTAGAACAGTGTAAAACTTATATTTTGGGCAGTCATACGGGGGAATCTGAAATTATAGAGGAGGCAGGCTGCCTCCAGTCGGTAGAGTTAAAGCAGATCACATATGCGATGGTTCCGGCGTGGATCTGTTCTTATACGTTTAGGGGAAAGAAGCATATGGTTTATGTTAATGGGCAGACGGGAAAGACGGACGGTGAAGTCGTATCCTCTGAGGAACGATTGAAGTCGTATGCAGTTACTCTATTCCTTACTACTTATCTTGTATATTTTTCGTTAATGATTTTTATGCTTTCATTAAATGGGCCGAAATTTCAGTATATTGCTGTGTTATGGAGCATATTTATTGCGCTTTTTGCCGGGTCGCTGACGGGAAAACTGCCTAAGGAGTTTATGGGTGAACGTAAAGGAAAGAAAGAAACTGTAGATATGTATGCAGATATAGAGTATGTCAAAAAGGATTATCTTAAACCCAAAAATATTATGATCCGAAGGACGATCATCGGAACATTGCTTTTGCCGATCGCCATGGCATACAGCAGATCTTTAAGACTGCCATATGCTTCATCGCCATCCATGCTGGAAACTGCGCTGTTTACATTGGTTTTGTCGGTGATATGGACCGTGATCTTTATGGGGATCCATATCAAAAAAGAAAAAGAGCAGAAGCCGGCGGAGTACAATGATTATCTTAATATGTCCATTACGGATGTTCTGGCATCGTCAGAGCACGTATATTAAAATATTGCGCAAAGAAAAGAGAAAGAAAATATGATCTGTATCTTTAAGTGTCCGGGCTGCGACAGCAATATGACATTTAATGTGGAAAAGCAGAAACTGGAATGTGCTGTCTGCAGTACGGAGATTGCGGTAGACGACTATGATGCCGGGGAAATGACTCTGGATGGCGGGAAAAAATGTGGCGACGAAACGAGCAGCTACCTCTGCCCGACCTGTGGAGCTGAGATGCTGACCGAGACGGAGCAGGCAACCTGTACCTGCAGCTATTGCGGTACGGGGATGGCGGTGTTTGGCAGCGGAGAAGGTAAAGTGTCGCCGGAGAAGATCATACCGTTTACCATTTCCAAGGATCAGGCGGAAGCGTTTTTTAAGCAGTGGTGGATGGAACATGACACGATGCCGGAGTTTCAGATGCAGAAAATGAAGCTGGATATCCAGCCGATGTATCTGCCGGTCTGGCTGATCAATGCCAATGTGAGATCGGATGTCAGCGCCATGGTAAAGCGAACCGAGATCGTAGGTGTGAAAGATCTGTTTGGCAAGACGTCAGGGCTTTCGTATATGATGGCAAGAAATGACGCCATCAGCCGGCTCAGTGACAGGCGGAAGGAAACGAAAAACTATCTGATCAGAAAACTTGTGGAGTCTAAGTTTGACAGAGTGCCGAATAATGCGTCTTATCATTTTTCCTCTGCAAAATTTCAGGGGATAGAACCGTATGATTATGATTTTCTGGAAGATTTTGAGCCGGCGTATCTGTCAGGATTCCCCGCGGAGCAGTATTCCGTGGAGGTCAGGGATGTGATCCCGGCCACGATCAAGCGTGTCAAGGAGTTTGGGGAAAAGCAATGTGATCAGTTTATCCTTGGCAGCGGCGCGGGCGTTTCTGAGATGGAGAGAAAAGTGCTTTCGCAGGGTACCGTGGAATTGAGGGAAGCCTGCTACGCGCTGGTGCCTGTGTGGGTGTGCTCTTATTTCTATAAAAAAAGGCGTTACAGCGTGTATGTCAATGGGCAGACCGGCAAGGCGGACGGGCAGGTGCTTGTTGGGGAAGAAAAGACGGCGGGGGATTTTATCCTTTTGCTCCTGTCGGCATTTGCGCAATATTTCGGATTACTTTTCCTGCTGAATGTTTTATTGCTGCGTTGGACAAAAGTTGGAAGCATAGATGTATTATTGACAGTTCTCGGAGGTTTTTTATTTCTCGGATGGGTCATTGCGCAAAGAGCAAAAGAAATCTTTGGCGATACATCAGAGGATGCGGAATGGAAGGCCGACATCAAATATAATCAACGCGCCAAGACGGATCCCAAACGCGCCAAGCTGAAAAAATCTATTATCGGGAGTATCTGCATTGTGATCGGAATGTTCATCTGCCTTTCATCCGACGAAATATTTGTGTCAAGGATATTGCACAATCTGCCGGAGCTGATGGGCTTGGCTTTTTTGCCGGGGATCATCTGGACGGTCTGGTTTATGAACAAGCGCGCCAAACAATCGGTTCAGAAGGAGGAAGTGGAATATACGGATTATCTCAAAGCCGCGCAGTCGGTGATTTTGGATTCTTCTGAGAAATTATTGTGAGAAGAAGTTCTGATCGCATGAAGCAGTACTGCGACAATGTAAAGTTTTTCTAAGGGATATGCCGCTTCAAAATTTTTTATGCAGAAAAAGCAAAGTTCTATTTGCAATTCCCAACATTTCATGCTACCATAATTCAAAGCATATTTTTCTATTAAACATATTTATAATCTATGTATCTAAATCAATTTT
>DLOP01000088.1 GCA_002478505.1 Lachnospiraceae bacterium UBA7481 | reverse complement strand
GTATCAGCGTTTGAAAGTTTTAGTACAGTATTCAGAACGCTGTGCTGCATATCTTTGGTATCGGTTCTGTTTTCGGACCGGCTGGCTGCAGCGTCCTACGAAATCGAGTTGGATACCGGCAATATTTTGGATAAAAATTTTTCTGATAATATGCAGGAATTTTTCTTACAATATGTCAACGGCGTTGATGCCAATAGTATTTCCGAAATTATAGCCGGTCTGCCAGCCGAATCCTGTACCATATCTGCTGAGATCATATTTCACGGCAAGGATTATCTACCGAGCCGTTACGAAGGCTCCTTTCTAATTGCTTTCGATAATGGATACTCCTGTGAAGCAAGCTATACCGGGGAAAACAGAACCGATACCAAAGATATGCAGCACAGCGTTCTGAATACTGTACTAAAACTTTCAAACGCTGATACTTCCGTTCGCTATGACATTGCATATGAGGGTTCTTATCAGACAGAAGATAACAACCTTGCTGCAGAATTGACTGTAACTGATGAAAATCATACAAAGCTGCTCAGCATTGTCTCAGACAGTACATTATCGTTGGAGGACGATACCATAGAGTTTGCATTGGATAAATTGACATTGACAGTCAACACCGGGTCCGGCGAAGCGGGGATTACCCTTGATGCTGAAGTTTCCTTTTCTCCTTTGACAGACCGCATCCCTCTCCCTGAAGGAAAAGAACGCAATATGCTTACTATGAGCACGCAAGATTATGAGCAGTTTTTTGACGAGGTCTTAAACGGATTGCCGTGGTTTTAATAATTAACGCCGCATATTTTACCGCATCCATCTTTTTATTGATCTATGGACTTTGAATCAGGAGAACATCTATGTCCACATTTATAAAATGCTGTTCTGCAGAACTGAAAAAGGGAATCAAAGAACTTCCTTATGCGCTTTTGGGAATGCTGGCGCTTTGCCTGATCCTTGGCACAGTTGCTTTCTGTGCCGCAAAACTCCTTTATCAACAGGAAGAACTTTCCCGTTCTGATGTGGCAATCGTCACCGAAGATACGGAAGATGCTTATCTGCAGCTTGCGTTAGGCCTTGTGGGCAATATGGACAGCGCTTCCCTTACAATGGATTTTCATGTCATGACTGAACCGGAAGCGCGTTCCGCGCTGCAGAAGCGTAAGGTCATTGCCGTTCTGTTTCTTCCGGAACAATTGATCAATGGGATTCTTTATGGGACCAATCCGCCCATCCGCGTTTTATTTTCAACGCAGGACGCGCTCTCTTCTGTCTTTTTGACAGAGATGACCCTTGCCGGCGCAAGGCTTTTATCCGGCGCACAAGCTGCGATCTACGCCGCCGGCGAGATCCATACTGCATTAGGTATGCAGGATGCGCTTTCTGATGCCTATGATAAGATCAACCGTAAAAATCTTAATTACGCATTGAACCGTGAAAAACTCTTTGCCGAAGACGCCACTTCTTTACAGGGGACCAGTAGTACCGCGATCTATTATGCTGCAGCCGGCATCCTGCTTATCCTGCTATTTATCACGACCGCATTTACGGCGATGCTCCGACGGGAAAGCAAGGATTATTACCAGCTTTTATTCAGTCGAAATATCTCTTCCCTTCAGTATCTGCTTGCAAAAATATGCAGCTTTGCCCTGTTCTTCTTTCTGTTGCAGATCCTGTTTTATCTGATCGCTTCATCGGTTCCTGCATTGGAGGATATCGAAGGGCTGAATCTCCGTCCCCGAAACATCTTTCGAAACAACTACCTGATCTTCTTCCTAATCAACAGCTTTTTTCTTGCAGCCTATGCCAATATGATCTTTCTTGCTGCAAAAGATGTTTCCGGCGGAATTCTGATCTCATACAGCGTCAGCAGCCTGATGGCATTCTGTTCCGGCTGTATCATCCCTGCCGCGTTCTTCCCAGGCTCACTGCAAAAGATATCATCCTATCTTCCTACGTATTATCTGCACAAAGGACTGATTGAACTGCTGGAAGGCTCGCGGATTACCTTATCTGCACCTGCCTTGATCTATCCCGCACTCTTCTTCCTATTTTGCATGATTATATTTAATTATCGCAGGAGGTATCACTGCTTATGAGATTTCCACGATTATTTTATATGTTATTTAAACAATATATCCGAAAACCGGAATGTCTGCTTCTTCTGCTTTCCTTACCGGTACTGACCATCTTGTTCTCCCATGTAGCAAAGACGGAAGAACAGCCGATACAGGCAGTCTGCTATATCCCCTCCGTTACCCGGGAGGATCTTGATGACATTGCTGCTGATTCCAACACAACGCTTCAGGCAAGTACCGCTCTGGAATCGCTTGCGCACAAACTTTCTATGTATGATGGATTATATACCTTCCTGCTCTGCGCTTCCGAGCAGGAAGTCTATGATGCCGTTGCTGCTAATCGTGCCGAATGTGGTTATATTTTTTCAGAAACACTCTATGAAGAACTGTTAAGCGGCAACTTAAAAGGTCTGGTCACCACTGTTGCCTCACCTTCCACCACGATGCTGCCTGTCATTAATGAGACAGTTTATTCTTTAGTATTTGAAGATCTTGCCCTGCTTTCTTTAGAGCGGTATCTGGAAGAGGACAGTGTGGTTTCTGCAGAATATGACATCCTGTATGATAACGCCGAAATTGAAGAACTCTATCAAAAATATATGCTTGGCGATTCCACCTTCCATTTTGAATATGACGGCAGTCCTGAGGATTACCGTCTTACTACGTCGACCGTACTCCTTTCCCCCATCCGCGGACTGCTGTCGGTGCTGTTGCTGTTGTCCGCATTGACCGGAGCCATCTCTTATTATCGTCTTGCCGAGAATCCGATATTTGATACATGGAAAGTACGCATCGGGTGCATCTCCATCCCGGTTCTCTGCACGATTCCGGTCATGCTGCTCTGCATTTATTTTGCCGGGCTTGGCGCAGGTATCGGAAAAGAGATCTGCTTTCTTATTCTGTATGCCACTGTCTGTGTCCTTACAACGATTTTTCTCACTATATTAATTAAAAAAAGGGTAATATTCACTTCCCTATTACCCCTTTACATCCTTGCATGTCTGGTCTTCACGCCGGTATTTATCGATATCTCAGTATTTCTGCCGGCTTTGAAACCGCTGTCATATCTTTTCCTGCCGTACTACTATCTGAAATTTTTCTAAGGAAACAGCGTTTCCTTTAACACTCTTTATCAGCACCTATCTAAACACGTTTCATCAGGATCTCCATTGCGTCGTTCAGTCCTGCAACCGTCAGCGGCAGCATTGGGAACAGCGCCTTGATCCGAGTCTCAGCTTCCCGCCACGGCGCCGGAACCAATGACATCTTCGGATTGAGCCAGACGATCTTTTTATATTTTCTGCGCATCCTCATGAGCCATTCCTCACCGGAATACCCGCCGTTCGGTCCGCGGTAATTGCCATCCTTTGCATACAGCTCCTCCGGAGCCATGGCGGCGTCCCCGACAATGATTACCTTAAAATCCTTATCCAGATTGCGGAACATCCATTCTGTCTCGATCCAGTCACCATTCTCGCATTCCGGTGTCTTATAGACATGGGAATAAATGCAGTTATGAAAATAATATGCTTTCACTTCCTTGTAATGATTGGATTTGTGTACCGCCTGAAACAATTCGTTTAACAGATTGCAGTACGGGATCATCGTTCCGCCGGAATCCATCAGCAGAAGCAGTTTGACGGAATTTTTTCTCGGTCTGTCCATTACGATCTGTAAACATCCGCCATTGTTGCACGTCTTATCTACAGTCTGATCAATATCCAGTTCGGTCTTGGGAATATCCAGCTTCGTTGAAAACTGCCTGAGTTTACGAAGCGCCATCTGGAACTGCCGGTTATCCAGCATCCGGTCATCCCTGAAATCGCGGTATTTTCTCGCCCCGATCACCTGAAATGCCGACTGGTATCCGGTGCTTCCTCCTACCCTGATGCCGCCGATATTACCGCCCGTATTACCAAAAGAAGTTTTGCCCATGGTACCGATCCAGTAGGAACCGCCGTTGTGTTCACTATCCTGATCTTTCAGACGCTGCTTATACTTCTGCTCCACATCGTCCTTATCGATCTGGATCTGCTCCACCCGGTTTAAATACTCCTTATCTTCTTCATGCAGCATATCGTTCATTTCTGGTTTATCCAGCCACCTTAACATCCGGTTCGTCACTTCGTCATCGGAACGGATCCCTTTAAAGCACTCGTCAAACGCCATGTCAAATTTATCAAAATCCGTTTCACTTTTGACTAAGATCATCCTTGCGACATAATAAAACTTCGTCAGACTGCTTTCACAAAGCCCCTGATCCAGTGCCTGCTGCAGCGTCAGCCACTCGCTGAGCGTTACATCCAACCCTTTATTTTTTAATGTCTGAAAAAATATACCGAACATAATCCCCCGCACAGAATTTGTATTTTTAATGATGATTTTTCACTGTCTCCAGATCTTCATCTTTTTTAACGATCACCCCTACAAACGGCAGCTTCTCCATTAATGTATCCGCTGGGATGCCGCCAAGCTGAAGCGCATTGACCCAATCGATCAGCTCTGATGTACTGGGTTTCTTGCGAATATCCCGAATCCCTCTGATCCAATAAAATACCTCCATGGCATTTTTTAATAGATTCTCCTCGATCTCCGGATAATGGGTCTTAACGATCTCCTCCATAAGCTCTTTATCAGGGAAATCAATATAGTGGAAGATACATCTCCTTAAGAAAGCATCCGGCAGTTCCTTCTCTGCGTTAGATGTAATAATTACGATCGGGCGCTGCTTTGCCTTTACCGTCCGTTTGGTCTCATGGATATAAAACTCCATCTGATCAAGTTCCCACAGCAGGTCATTGGGAAATTCCAGATCCGCCTTGTCAATCTCGTCAATCAAAAGCACCACCTGTTCATCGCTCTCAAATGCCTCGCCCAGTTTTCCAAGCTTGATATAACGGGCAATGTCATCTACGCCTTCTTCCCCGAACTGACCGTCATACAACCGCTGGATCGTATCGTATACATAAAGACCTTCCTGCGCCTTCGTGGTTGATTTGATATTCCAGATAATCAGTTTCTTTCCAAGAGAATTGGCAACCGCCTGCGCAAGCATCGTCTTACCGGTGCCGGGTTCTCCCTTGATCAGCAAAGGCTTTTTCAGTGCGATTGCAACATTGACACTCGCCATCAGCTGCTCGCTTGCAACATATTCCCCAGTACTCTTAAATTCTGTCTGCATTACATCCCCTAACCTTTCTTATTTTGTATCACTTAACATCTGATGCTCTTTTCCTTTAATAATTGCAAACCTCATGGCTTTCATTCATGTACATCCCCCGCCATCAAATCCGACAGCCACGGAAGTTTCGTATGCTCCTCCTTGCTTTCCCGAAGCATCAGCTCCTTCACGGCATCGCATGCCTTCTTACCTTCAAATAAGATTTCATTGACCTGCTCTACGATCGGCATCTCTATCTGGTATTTTCTGCCAAGACCAATTGCCGCTTTGGCGGAATATACGCCTTCTACCACCATCTTCACTTCATCCATGGCCTCTTCCATCGTCTTTCCCTGTCCGATCAGGATACCGGCGCGGCGGTTTCTGGAATGCATGCTGGCACAGGTGACGATCAGATCGCCGATGCCGGATAATCCCGCAAAGGTTTCCAGCTGTCCCCCCATCGCCATGCCCAGACGGCTGATCTCCGTAATTCCCCTTGTGATCAGCGCCGCCTTGGTATTGTCCCCATATCCAAGTCCGTCCGCCATACCTGCGGCAAGAGCGACAACATTCTTCAAAGCCGCACCCAATTCAATGCCGATCACATCCGGTGAAATATAAGCCCGGAACACATCGCATTTAAAGATATCCTGCACAAATTCCGCAGTTGCCTTTCTTTTTGCCCCGACAACTACCGTGGTGGGAAGAAGCTTACCAACCTCCTCCGCATGGGAAGGGCCGCTAAGCACCGCAACTACAGACTGTGGAATTTCTTCCTCTATGATCTGCGACATCGTCATTAAGGTAGATTCTTCAATTCCCTTAGAAACATTGACGATGATCTGCCCCGGCGTGATCAGTTCTTTCATCTGGCGCGCCGTAGATCTCGTATATACCGACGGAACCGCAAGCACCACAAGATCCATATCCGTTATGGCTTCCCTCAGCTCCTTCGTAAATCTCATCCGTTCGGAAAGCTTGATTCCCGGCAGTTTATCCTTATGCTCATGTTCCGTCTGCAGCATATCGATCTCACTTCCGATCGCCGACCACATCGTTACCTCATGACCATTATGATCTAATAAGACTGCGATCGCCGTCCCCCAGCTTCCTGCCCCGACTATACCAATCTTCTCCATATTATTACCCTGCCTTTCCTCTATCCTAAATCCTGCTGTTCTTTCACACTAATAACCATGCCTTTCCATAACCCGCAAACTTTGGGCCGTGGCACAATATTTGCAAAACGAAAAAATTCGTTTATGAAAAATAAGCTATCAAGCTTATTTTTCAATCTAATCCTGTTCCCGTTTCTTCTTTCCAAGATATGTCTTTCTTTCTTCACCCTTTAACAGCTTTTTGATATTTTCATGGTGGCGTAAAAATGCCATGACGCTGATAATAAAAGTCACGATATACATCTCCAGAAGCACATTCTCCGGAATCGCAGCAAACGCCCCAATCTTGGCAAATCCGAAGATCAACATCTCCACAAAAAATCCGACGCTTAAAACCAGGGATGCCAGCGACACATAATGCGAAATAAAGAATGTACTGAAAAAGATGATAAAACCCGTCAATGCAAAGATTCCATGAAATCCTAAAATAGTGCCGCCCATAGCAGCAATGCCTTTGCCGCCCTTAAATTTCAGGTAAAACGGATAATTATGCCCAAGAATAACACCCAGACCGGTATAAAGCTTGAATAAGTACAGAAGCTCCTGATACTCTCCCCCAAACAAAACAGGAATCAGATAATACGCTAAGACCACAGCGGCAAACGCTTTTAAGATATCGCATAAAAATACGATCAATCCCGCCTTTCTGCCCAGCACCCGTAGGGTATTGGTGGTTCCCGCATTACCGCTCCCATGCTCCCTGATGTCGATCCCGTTGATCCTGCCTAAAATATAAGATGTCTGGATCAATCCAAACGCATACCCAATCACCAGACAAACGATACGGATTCCAATCGTCTGTGCCATACTAATCACCCTGCCTTTCTATAACCTGCGAATTTGAGCCGCAGGCACAAATTTGCGATTGAAAAATCTTTGATTTTTCAATCTAATCACCCTGCCTTTCCGTAACCTGCGAATTTTAATGCACTTTAGTGCTATGCCGCAAACACACTGTTTTTAGCTGCCATCATTCCTGCTCTTTCCGCTCACGAATGATAAATTTTAATGGGGTTCCCCGAAATCCAAAGGATTCCCTGATCTTATTCTCAATATATCTTGTATAAGAAAAATGCATCAGTTCCTTATCATTGACAAAGATTACAAACGTCGGCGGCTTCACGCTGACCTGTGTGATATAAAATAATTTCAGCCGTTTCCCTTTATCCGTGGGCGGCTGCTGCAATGCCACCGCTTCCGTCATGATCTCATTTAAGACGCCGGTGGCCACACGCATGGAATGATTTTCGATCACCATATCGATCATTTCATACAGCTTCACCAGTCTCTGCCCTGTAACAGCCGATACAAAGATCATCTCCGCATAAGGCATAAAGGATAATACCTGAGTAATCTTCTTTTTATACTCATTAATCGTCTTATCATCCTTCTCAACCATGTCCCATTTATTGACCGCGATAATCATACCTTTTCCGCGTTCATGGGCAATCCCTGCGATCTTGGCATCCTGCTCCGTTACACCCTCCGCCGCGTCAATCACCAGTACGACCACATCGGCACGCTCCACGGCGCTGACCGTCCGGACGATCATATATTTTTCCAGTTCTTCCTTGATCTTATTCTTACGACGAAGTCCCGCCGTATCAATAAACACATACTCCCTGCCCTGATACTTTACTTCCGTATCAATGGCGTCCCTTGTTGTACCGGCAATATCCGATACGATCACACGGTTTTCCCCCGCCAGCTTATTCAGGATCGAAGATTTACCCACATTTGGCTTCCCAACGATAGCAACTTTGGGACGATCATCCTCTTCCTCCTCATCAGAAGGTTCTTCAAAGTGGGAGATCACCTCATCCAGCATATCCCCAAGCCCCTGCCGCTCTGACGCAGAAATCGGCCATGGTTCTCCGATGCCAAGATTGTAAAACTCATAAACATCCGGCATATATTTTTCAAAACTGTCCACCTTATTCACAGTTAATACAACAGGTCTTCCGGACTTCCTGAGCATATCAGCCACCCTGAAATCCGCATCCACAAGTCCCTGTTTGACATCTGTCATAAACAGGATCACATCCGCCGTATCAATGGCAATCTGCGCCTGTTCACGCATCTGTGACAGAATGACGTCCTTACTGTCCGGCTCAATACCGCCGGTATCGATCAACGTAAAATTGGTATTCAGCCACGTCACATCGGCATACAGACGATCCCTTGTGATTCCCGGCGTATCTTTTACGATTGCCAGCCTGCTTCCCGCCAGCGCGTTAAATAAAGTCGATTTTCCTACATTTGGTCTGCCCACCACTGCAACAATGGGCTTCCTTTTCTTACTCATATACTGACTCTCTATACTTTCCTATTTTATCAAAAATTTTCGTCTTCCAATATCCTGCTTACAAAGTTCATACCGCTTGATTTTACAATATCTACGGGAACTTGTAAAGCATTTTGCACATCCTCCAAGGTAACGTCATCCAAAAAAACCTCTTCTCCGCTTCGAAACATATTCTCCGGAAGAAGCAGACATTCTCCCAGCGGCTTACCTTTCAGCTGGGCAATCAGATCCTGACCCGTAATCAGACCGCTCACTGTGATCATCTCCCCAAAGAAATCGTTTCTGATGGGATAGACCGTGAGCCTGATCATGGGAAACGCCTCCATGATCTCCCTGCATAACATACAGATCGTTTCATAAGCCAAAACCCCTGTAGCAATGGAAAGATTCCTTGACGGCCGCATGATCCGCATCCTTGCAAAATTGGTGATCGCTTCTCTGGTCTCGTTGATCATCAGCCGCAGCATCCCCACGCCGTTTTCCAGCTGAAGATATCCGTCATACCGTTCTTCCTCCGGCAGTTCCCTCTCTGCAAGAATATACCACTCGTCGCTGGCATGTACAAAGTGAAGCTCTCCGGCTGCCAGCGCCTTCTGCTGATACTCCTCAATCAGATCGATCACCGCACAGGCATCCTCCTTCGTAAACGGCTCCAGCGGGAAAAGTCCCTCCCTGTACTTTGATAACCCCACCGGCACCACCGAGACGCTTTCCAAAACCGGAAGATAGGTAATCAGATGATCCAGACTATAGCGGAGTTCTTCGCCGTCATTAATACCCTTGCATAGAACGATCTGCCCATTCATGGTAATCCCCGCCTCATAGAGTCTGTCCACCTTTTTCAGGGCATCTCCCGCGAATCTGTTATTTAACATTTTACATCGAAGTCCGGGATTCATCGTCTGAAAGGAAATATTGATCGGCTCCAGACGGTATCGGATCATTCGCTCAATATCATGGTCATCAAGATTTGTCAGCGTCACATAGTTACCCTGTAAAAAGGATAATCTTGTATCATCATCCTTAAAATAAAGTGTCTCCCTCATCCCCGGAGGCATCTGATCAATAAAGCAGAAGATACATTTATTATGACAGGAATGATATTCGTCCATCAATCCGTTTTCAAATACGATCCCCAGATCCTCATGTTCTTCCTTCTCTATCTCTAACAACCATTCCTCGCCATCCGGCTTTTTGACCAGCACCTCAAGGTATTCCTCCATGCAAAGATACTGATAATCAAAAATATCCTCAATCCTCTGACCGGAGATTTCCAAAAGCTCATCCCCTGCTCCAATACCAAGCTCCTCTGCAATGCTATCCGGCGCTGCCGATCTGATCATATGATGATTTTCTTTCATAATTGCTCCATTTTAAATGATCTATTAAAAAGGTTAAAACGTGGCTCTAAAAGTCATAAAGTCATAATTCGAATAACAAAATATAAAAGAGCTAGCGAATCACCTATGATTATACCAGACACTGTACAAGCACACTCAATGAAAAACTCTTTCCAGCTGATTATCTTTTTTATGCGCCGCACAATGCTGCATATAAATATTACAACTATACCCACAATAATTATCAGACAAAATGGCGGTATCACATAATTCCCTAATACTTCTCTAGCATCCTCAGTAAGGTAATATGCTGCACGCCCAATACGGTCATATAATTGGTCATATAATACCACATTAATAAGGAACTCAATCATGACTATGGAATCCAGACAGGTCAAAAAAGCAGCCAGCACCAAATTGACAATCATATTTTTTTTCATCCTTAGGATCGCCTCTCTTTTGTCAAATGCTTCAACACCATTATCTTATCATAAGCATACATACAACACAAGTTAATAATCACCGGTTGCATCATGAAAGCTTTTTATAAAATAATTGCAAAATGCTTTCTTTGTAGTATAATTTTATATATCAAATTAAATATATGCATTGCAGAAAAATGATAAAGGAAGAAAAACCATGTCAAAGATTGAAGAACTGGAAAAAGCCATGCCGGTGGCGCCCTTAAAACTAATCGCATTAAAGGGAGCCGCCTCGTTAGGAGAGCGAATCAATCAGCACCTTATTTCCTACCGTAAGCACATAAACAATACCTTTAAAAACGACCCCGCATTTCAAGGCTATGTGGCGGACAATTATCTGTTAAAGGCCGACTGCCCACGCTTTGGCAGCGGTGAATCCAAAGGCGTTTTATATGAATCCGTCCGCGGAACAGACCTATACATATTAGTGGATGTTACGAACTACTCTATTACCTACTCCATGGGACAGTTTGAAAATCATATGTCGCCGGATGACCATTATCAGGACTTAAAGCGTATCATTGCCGCCTGCAACGGCAAAGCGCACCGCATCAATGTCATTATGCCTTTTCTCTATGAAGGAAGGCAGCATAAAAGAACCGCCAGGGAATCTCTGGACTGTGCATATGCTTTAAAAGAGTTAGGGGAAATGGGCGTTTCCAACTTCATTACTTTCGATGCGCATGATCCCAGAGTACAGAATGCAACGCCGCTTTACGGATTTGACAATTTTTCCCCCAATTATCAGTTGACAAAGATGCTGCTGCATCAGGTACATGACCTGATCATTGACAAAGACAATACCGTTGTTATTTCACCGGATGAAGGGGCTCTTGACCGTGCCGTATATTTTTCCACCGTCCTCGGCGTGAATACCGGCATGTTCTATAAACGCCGTGATTACTCGGTAATCGTTAATGGTAAAAATCCCATCGTTGCACATGAATTTCTTGGAGAAAAGATCGACAGCATGGACGTGATCATCATTGATGATATCATCGCCTCCGGAGAAAGTATGCTGGATACTTCCAGGCAGCTAAAGGAAATGAATGCCCGACGTGTTTTCTTATGCGTTACCTTCGGTCTGTTTACCAATGGCATGGAAGCATTTGACCAAGCATATGAAAAGGGCTACTTTGACTATGTTATCACCACGAACCTCACCTATCTGCCGCCGGAAGTGACCAGCCGGTCTTATGTGCTGGTAGCAGATATGAGTAAATTCATGGCTTCCATCATTGACTTCTCCAACCATGACATCTCCTTTGCGAAAGTTCTGACGCCAACCGAGAAGATCAACAAAATCGTAAGCGATTACAATAGACGGGTATTTGATGATGAAGAATAAGATGGGTGGTAGATTCTATCTGCCACCCACCATTATTTTTGTGCTATGAAAGGTTAAATTTCATAAATGACTTTTTGCCTTTCTTTACGATGAACTCATTCCGGAAAGCATCCTTCGCGTAAACGGTCTTAATATCTGTTACTTTCTCGTCATTAACAGATACGCCTCCCTGTTCAACATTACGTCTCGCGTCGGACCTTGTAGTACAGAGTCCCGCTTTCACTAACATCGACAGAATATCAATGCTTCCGTCCTTAAAATCTTCTTCTGTCAGCACGGTCGTCGGCATATTCTCTTTGCTCCCGCCCCCTGCAAATAACGCATGGCTTGCGTCCCTTGCCTTGTCAGCTTCTTCTTTTCCATGCACCAGATTCGTCAATTCCCATGCAAGGATTTCCTTTGCGTCATTTAACTGGCTTCCTTCCCAGCTTTCCATCTTCTTGATCTCATCCAGAGGCAGGAAGGTCAGCATCTTGATACATTTCAGAACATCCGCATCCGCAACATTTCTCCAGTATTGGAAAAATTCAAATGGCGACGTTTTCTCCGGATCAAGCCATACAGCGCCCTTTTCCGTCTTACCCATCTTCTTTCCCTCGGAATTCAGCAGAAGGGTAATCGTCATGGCATATGCATCCTTGCCCAGCTTTCTTCTGATCAACTCCGTACCGCCAAGCATGTTGCTCCACTGATCATCGCCGCCAAACTGCATATTGCATCCATAATCCTGATATAAGCGCAGAAAATCATAACTCTGCATGATCATATAGTTAAACTCCAGAAAAGTCAGTCCCTTCTCCATACGCTGCTTGTAACATTCCGCGCGAAGCATATTGTTGACGGAAAAATGCGCTCCCACATCCCGGATCATCTCAATATAATTCAGATCCAAAAGCCAGTCCGCATTATTGACCATCAGCGCTTTGCCCTCGGAAAAATCTATAAACCGGCTCATCTGCTTCTTAAAGCAGTCGCAGTTATGCTGGATCGTCTCCTTCGTCATCATCTTACGCATATCTGTCTTACCGGAGGGATCACCGATCATACCGGTGCCGCCGCCCAAAAGCGCGATCGGTCTGTTGCCAGCCATCTGCAGACGTTTCATCAGGCACAGCGCCATAAAGTGACCTACATGCAGGCTGTCCGCCGTTGGATCAAAGCCGATATAAAAAGTCGCCTTACCATTGTTGATCAGCTCCCTGATCTCCTTCTCATCTGTAAGCTGCGCTAATAGACCTCTTGCTTTTAGTTCTTCAAAGATTTCCATTTTACTATTCTCCAATTCTGTTGTTTCTATCATTTATCCTATTTCCCGAACATTCTTTTACAATCAAATCTGTCCGTACTTTCCGATTATACCCTATCGCCGGGGCTTTTTCAAGTACGCAGGGACGGAAAGTTCATGCTCCTTTAGAACTGCTCTGCCACTTTCTATTTCTTCAATCACGCTTTTTAAATGATTTATATTTTCTTCCGAATAGAACGGATCAGCAGTAATCTCAAATAAGATTCGTCTCTCATTGCCAACCATTATCTGTGCCATACCCAGCACTCCTTTCCTTTGCGCATAGCATATGCATTTCAAGTAAATTCCCGCATTTGCTTTGGCACATTGCCATGTTATAATGCGTTCAGCAATAAATTTGCGTATGCCAATAAAAGATTAGTTTATCCATTCTTTATATATCTGCGGTTTCTATTATTTCCAATTGTATTTATCATCCTCTCAGAAACCATATAACGAAGTATTTCTTTTGTCCTGCTCTCTTTTAAGTCGAGAACCTCTCCAAGTTCTGATGCTTTATATTCTTTGCCTTTCTGCATATTTTCTAATATTTGTTCTATTTGAATCAACATTTTTGTGGTCGGCGCTTTTTTATCGGCGCTTTTTATCGGCGCTTTTTTATCGGCGCTTTTTATCGGCGCTTTTTTCACAAGCGGCAACGTCAGGATTGTCCGATCCGGGCCATATTGTTCCTCAACTATTGGCTGACTCCATCCTTCGTTTTCCCAAACAGCATAAATATCTGGCACTCCACTCCCAGCACGTTCTCCAATATTGATCAAATTGAACATCTTCATGAGTGCTTTATTTCTCGGGTCAGATATACCGCCCTTCAGCATTTGTTTCTTGCCTGTTCTAACACTTCCAGGATTCTCGAGAACAATCTTCTCCCGATCCACTTTTACAACTACTGCTCTCGGCAAGTAAAAATCCGTATTAACAAGACAATTAGCCAAAGCTTCCCTCAATGCTTTATGAACCGGCGAATCATCAATACGTATTCCCTCATCCATCGCAAATGGTGTTTTAATGTTTCTTAACAGCTTGTTATATACAATAAAATAAAAATCGAATAGATTTCCTGTCCACTCTCCAGAACTCGACTGCACCCTGTCTGTCCACCGCATAGACGGATCCAACATCTCGCGAAAGTCAAGAAAATACTCCGGATACTCTCTAACAATGTGATACTCTTCCCCAAACATCAGCATTCCCGCCGCTGTCGGATGCAATTTCCCATCTTCATCAGATATTGCGGCTGCACCAATCTGTTCAATATATTCCTCATATCCCAGCTTTACCCATGGATGTCCCGGTTTGTATGCTGAATGCCGGTTACGATATCCTTCCACGCTATGTTTATTGATATGGGAAAGAGGTATCCTGTCCAACACCTTCATATCCATCGTGTCTTCCGTCTGATCTCGCAACATTGCCTTGACTTCCTCAGCAGAACAATGATAATCACCCTCCCAATTTCTTCGGAATGTCCCCTTAAACATATCATCATTAATAAATATCGGCTTATCTTTACGGTCAGCAGGGCGAACTTTAATCACCATAATCACATCACCGAATTTTTCGTAAAATTCCACATCCTTATCTGTCAAAAGATTCTTACTGACCTTTGTCCGATTATTAATAGTGTCCCAAAAATCTTTCAGAAGCTTCCGCGGATTATCAAGTCCCGTGGTTTTCCACGAACCATCCTCATTTTCTACTACTCCAAGGATAATCACACCGCCGGAACAATTCGCATAAGATGAATAAGTCTCCCACAGGCTTATCGGAAGTCCACCTTTTGCCTTTTTCACCTCTCGACGGTTATCCTCTTTATACTTATCAAAATCTGTAAGGTTAAAAACCAAAATCCATACCTCCCAAATATAAAGCAAACACAAAATTGAAACATCTATTTTATTATAGCAATCCCTACCACAATTATCCATCTTAAATTGTATTTTCTGTTATTCTAAAGTATTGCAAGATTCCGCTTCTATTACATCTAACTACGAAAGCGGAAAACGTACTCCCAGCGTGGAGACCTTGATGTCATTAGCCCGATTATACCATTGTTCTACAGATTATTTCATGGCAGTCCGCCCAGAGTGAAAAAATATGCCGCCATTTGCGCTCTGGAAGAAAATTCTTCTGTCTCCAGCAGTTTTTTTACTTCATCGCGGCTGTAAAATGCCGCGCCGATCTCTTCATTCTCCGATGTATGATCGGTAAATTCCCCGCTGACCTCAACAAACGCTATGCTGGTCTTGACATCAGAAATGGCAACTGCCGAAAAGCATGGCGGAAGGATATCTATGACCCGGCTGATCTTTAATCCGGTCTCTTCATACAGTTCGCGCTCCATACACGCCTCCATGCTTTCTCCCGGTTCCTTCATACCGGCACAAAGATTATAGATATAACGGTTCACGCCCATACGAAACTCTCTTAACAAAAGCAGCTTGTCCTCATGAAATGCCACAATAGAGATCCCGTCCGTCCTTTTTCCAATGTCCTCCGGCGCAGCAAGATCATTACGGCTGACCATCTCGTAATTCTTTTCCCTGCCGGCTTTATTCAAATAGGTTAATTGATAATTCTTCAAATATCGACCGTCTCTGACTTTCTCCATATGAATCAATTTCATCTGCTGTCACTTCCTCTTTTTATAATAATGTTTTTGCCGCCTTAGATATATTTTTCACACTAATAACCATGCCTTTTCCATAGCCCGCGAACTTTGGGCCGCAGGCACAATATTCGCAAAACGAATTTATTCGTTTTTGAAAAACTCTTTAATTTTTCAATCTAACCCAAGAAACGCACCCAAATTTCCCCTCTGTCCATGGCTGGCGCGATGGGAAAATAATTCCCCGCTGTTGCAGCAGGTGCAAAGCGACGTCACTTCTATATGCTCCGGCAGGATGCCGGATTTTTCCAAGACACATTGATTTGCCACCCAGAGATTAAGCTGATATTTTGTATCTTCTGTATCATCTTTCAATGTATTATTTCGTTTCAATTTTTCACAAAGCAACGAATCACTCAGTTTAGCAGGTTCCGTTGTCATCCTGCAAAACCTGTCATTATGATACTTCTCCCAAAATTCCCCAAGAAAATGCTCTGCCACATCCCGGCTCACTTCATAACAGTCCCCGCAGATCGATGGTCCGATTGCAGCGATGATATCCTCCGGCTTTGATCCAAAACACTCCTGCATCTTCCGCACCGTCGCCTCGCCGATACCCTGCACCGTCCCCCGCCATCCGGAATGGGAAAGACCAACCGCCGGATGGACCGGATCCACAAAAAATAACGGCACACAGTCCGCATAAAATGTTGCCAGTACGATCCCCCGTTCCTCCGTGACCAGTCCGTCCGTATCAAAAAAAGTTTTCTCCCTTGTGATCCCATGTCCGCGGTCCGCTCCGGTTACCAGACGCACATTCGCCGTATGGGTCTGATCCGAAGCAATCATGTCCTCCCGTCTGCATCCAAGCAGCTTTGCAACTCTCCGGAAATTCTCTTCCACGCATTTCCGATCGTCGCCTCTGGTAAATCCCAGGTTCATACTGGCATAGATACCCTCACTGACACCGCCGCCTCTAGTGGTAAACAGATGCCTGACAACTCCCGTCTTAGCCAGACTTTCAAACTGCAGATATGGGATCCCATCCTGTTCCAGCAGCTTCGGCGTCCGCCGCCCATCCTTCCATACCATAGATCCTCTCCCTGTTGTTTTACTAGATATCTTACATTATCAATTAGGCAATTACCAAACTCCTGATTTCCCGTAATTCGTTGCGCTGCGGAAGTTTACAAACATAGATTTATTCCATTGCCTGCTTACCAGATAAATTCAAATGCATTTTTAATATGCCGGATGTTTCCATCCGCATATATCCCTATCACGTCAAACCGGCAGGGCAGACCAGCTTCATGCCCGTAATATGCATAATGATACTCCGCTGTCCGGCTGATCCTTCTCTGCTTTTTACGATCTACTGCCTCCAGAGGATCCCCGGAGGCGGCGCCGCTTCTGTACTTGATCTCACAATAAACAAGCGTTCCATCCCTGTCCTTTGCAATCAGGTCGATCTCCCCGAAATGGTTTCTGTAATTTTGCTCTACGATCCGATATCCCTGCCCGGTCAGATAATCAGCCGCCATGCTTTCGTATTCCGCGCCAAGACGTCTTTTATTCAATATAATTCTTCTCCACTGTCCTTTATGAACATCAAATACTTTCCTTGATGTTAATGATCTACTTCTTCGCCTTATCCATTTTCGCTTTGATCTTATCCATCGCATCCACAAA
>DLOP01000189.1:168-4094 GCA_002478505.1 Lachnospiraceae bacterium UBA7481 | reverse complement strand
TGCTGTTCTCTGATATGCTGTTTTCCGAAGCGGAATTGCCCGATACAGGAGCTGGCAGGACCGATACGATATCTTCCTCCTGTTTCCGGTCCCCGGAATCTGCCTGACCGGAAGAAGATACCGGCTTCTTATGATAANNATATCTCCTTCCACATCCCAACGCCAGACTCCCACAGCGTTTCCCTCCGAATCAAATATCATCTCATCACCCAGATAATAACCGTCAAATATATATCCGTCCTTTTTTTCCACATCGATCACAACTGAACCATATTCTTCATCATAGGTTACATCCAGTTCACAATCCCCTATTCCGTCTCCATCCTTATCTTCACCGTAATACACATGATAAGATCTGACTTCCCATTTTGCGATAAGGGTCTCTTTCAATGCGCTGCCGGTAACCGTTATAGAGCCGTCAGGGTTGCCCTCCTCATCATACCATGCGGCAGCATCTGCATTTTCATCATTGTCGTCTTCCTCCCCGCCGCCTGCATAGTAACCTTTAAAATCATAACCCTTTCTTGTGGGAATCCCGATTTCCGGAAGCGGATCACCATAAGATACCTCAATTTTGTCAATGACCTTTCCCCCGCTCTGAAAAAACAGGATAATCGGATTAGAAATCTCCACATAATTAAGCGTTGTCGTGTGAGAGACTCCTGTTTTATTATCAGTCCAGTTAAGCGTGGCGCAATATACCCCATTCTGCGATATTGTCACCCGATCTCCTTCTACCACACTCTGGTCGGGACACTTCCAACGAAACGATACATCGGATACCCCCACTCCCTGACTTGTAATACAGGCAACCAATTCTGCCGGTGCAATTTCTCCCGCAGATTCATTAGCTGATGTACTTTCTTTTTCCGTATCTTTAGTTGTCGATGACACTTTTGTGACCGCAAATGTGCCGGCTACGGTCTGATCGCATGTTTTGTTGCTTACATACTCCCCATCATGTACGCCTGTACGCTCATTACACACCCATCCGGTGTGTATACTTGATAGCCTTACACCATTCCTGATTTCACTACTCTGATTATTGATACAATAATATACTGTGGCTCCTACAGATTCTTCAAAAGCACTGCGCCACGTTCCGCCGCATGGAATCCACTTCCGCTCCCAGCAGGCAGCCTGCGTATGTTCATGATATAATGTTGTAGAAACAGACTCTCCAGACTGCACAAGTCCCGCCCCGGAAACCGACCGCGCAGGCTGCACCATCCCTTCCGCATGAACGGACATTGTGCACTGCAGCACAATAAGACATAGTGCAAATAATGTTTGAAATATTTTTCGTTTTGATACTTTCATGACTTTCATCCTCCTTATAAAAGATAATCCGGAGGGGTACGCCACAAACAGAATTCCCAATTTTATTTTCCGACTTCATGTAATATCATATGTAAGATGTTAAGATGTGTAAGTGAAACTATAGCACATAATAACCATGATAGCAATACCTTATTTTTACTTTTATTGCTATTGTAAGGATTAGCTCTTTTTGCTATAATGAAGATATCTAAGAGAACGCTTTTATCAGCGTTTCCATAAAATTATGAAGCCGTATGGCATGGAGGCTAACTATGAAAAAAAAGAATGTCGTTGTTTCACTCGGTCATGAAGCTCTCGGCCATACGATCTTAGAACAGCAGGGCGCTGTCAAAAAAACGGCAAAAGTGCTTGCCGACCTGATAGAACAGGATTATCACCTGACCATCACCCATTCCAACGGCCGTCAAGTCAGTATGATCCACAAAGCCATGACGGAGCTTAGAAGGATCTATATTCTTAGATATCTTCATTATAGCNNGTCTGCTCCGCAATGAGCCAAGGGTACATCGGCTATGACATTCAAAATACGCTTCGTTCGGAATTACTATGCAGGGGTATCGCTATACCGGTGGTTACCATCTTGACACAGGTAACAGTAGATCCCTATGACGAGGCATTTTATGAGCCCAAAAAGGTCATCGGCAGATATATGTCCAAAGAAGACGCTGAAATGGAAATAAAAAAAGGCAACTATGTCAAGGAAACGCCGGGCAAGGGATACCGNNCTCGTGTAGTGGCTGCGCCAAAGCCAATCAACATTGTTGAACTGGACACGATACGTACCCTGACAGAGTCCGGACAGATTGTCATTGCCTGCGGCGGAGGCGGCATCCCTGTGATTGAACAGAATCATATCTTAAAGGGCGCATCCGCAGTCATTGAAAAAGACAGCATTGCCGGAAAGCTGGCTGCCGACCTCACTTCTGACCAGCTGATCATATTAACCTCCGTAGAATGTGTCTATCGCGATTTTGAAACTAACGCGCAAGAACCGATCCGCCATATGACTGTCAGTGAGGCAAAAGAATTGACTGCAGCTGGACAGTTCGGACTGACCAATATGCAGCCAAAGATCGAGGCCGCCATCACCTATCTGGAAGCAGTTCCAAAGGGAAGCGTACTGATCACCTCCTTAGACAGGGTTCAGGATGCGTTGAAAGACAACGCCGGAACTGTGATCACACATTAGTGTGATCACACTACAGTATGATCCTCCTTTTCATCAATAACCTGCAATTTTCTCATAGGTTCCCGCAAGATTGAGCAGACCATACCCCATCATACGGTCCGGATATACGACGCTCTNNGATCTTACGTTTTGTCGTACCCCGGATCAGATAGTTGCGTATCTCTTTATCATCAAGATAGATATCTTTTTTCATAATAACGCCCCATTGAAAGATCTGTGCAACCGCTCCTGCCGTCAGGGCCGCTGCAAAATCCGTGCCATTTACCACGCCATATGGCGTAGTATAGCCGACCGCCGGTGCGCACAGATCCGGATAGATACGGTCGTCTGCAGTAAATCCTCTGGAAGAGTTCAGATAAACGCTGTTTTCATAACTGTTATATCCTGATACCACAATAATCCCACGAAACGGCACCGGCGATGTCAGCGTCTCATAAGGCGACGAACGGATAAAATATGCCTGATCTTGCAGAAAAACACTGATCGGCAGCCACATATGGTATTGCAGATCGATCCCCACGATTTTGCAGCGGCCCTGACGGNNTTCGTCCAGATCCCCGCCGCAGGTCTGATCATTCGCATGAAAACCCCCTGCCAGCCGGAATAATCCTCCGCCAGCACATAATTGACCTGCAACTGACTATCTCCATAAACATAGGAATATGTGAGATCCGTCCCATTTTTATTATTGATCATTCCTGTTGTTTCTCCTGCCGGAGACCTGACAGCAATCTGAAATACGCCGGGCTCCTCCGCCCAGAATTCCAGAAAAAAACCCTCGCTGCCTTCTTCTACAAACAGCTCTGTTTCCTTCTGGGAATTATCTCCTGCAAGCGATTCATCGGCATAATGATGTCTCGCATTTCCTTCATCTCCTGCACAGGATACAATACAGAAATTACGGATATTGGATATCTCGGATATCATAGAAGCAAGCGCCGTATTACCCGCATGATTTCCCATACTGCTTCCCAGTCCCAGACATACCACCACCGGCTGTCTGGTTACTTCCACAAAGCTTCTGACATAGGAAATGGCGGTCATAATATCATTCTCCTGATAGCATGGTACCTCATCCGGAATCAGATACAGTTTTCTCAGATATGTCTTTGCCTGCTTTAATTTCACCACCAGGATCTCTGCGTCCGGCGCAGGACTTGTATATATGGTATCCGATACCCTGCCGTTTCCAGCCATAACGGAAGCCAGCGCACTTCCATGTCCGATCTCATCCACTGAACTTACATATTCCAGCGGATTCTCACGGGTCAATGCATCATTGATCTCCGCCATGGTATATTCCGTCCCATAGGCAAACTGATTCGGCGTTCTTCCTGTCTGTATGGTCTGATCCCAGATAGCGCGGATTCTGGTAGTCCCATCCTCGTTCCGAAAC
>DLOP01000189.1:0-132 GCA_002478505.1 Lachnospiraceae bacterium UBA7481 | reverse complement strand
CCTGTCAGTCCAAGGGGTTCTTGCTGGATACTCAGGATCCCCGTGTCACTTAAAGGCAAATAATTAAAAGGCTCTCTGGAAGCCCTGTTTAAATTGTTATCTGAAACAATCCCGTAACACTTCGGCAGAATA
>DLOP01000033.1 GCA_002478505.1 Lachnospiraceae bacterium UBA7481 | reverse complement strand
CATATAGATCAGATTAAAATGATATGTTGTAATCAGTGTCGGGTAAATGGCATACTTTGTTCCGGTCAACAGCACCAGATCATTTATTTTGTTCCTAATGTTTTTATCCACCTTTTCCGTTAAAGTATACTCTGATCCGGAATATTTCATTTCGCACAGATTTATCACCTGATCTTTTCTTATGATCAATAAATCTATTTGCGAACCGAATACCCCTTTATCCGGATCCGCTTTGCAATACCATGAATTCACTTCCGTAAAAACTCCTGATATCCCCAGCTTCATTTTAATCTGATCTATATGCTCCATACACACCCTTTCAAACGCGAGTCCCATCCATGTATTTACTGCAGGCGTATTGATTTGATTGGACCAAAAATGTTCATCGGTAGGAATATTTTCCAAAAATTTAAAATGAAATAATGTAAAGCAATCAATCAATTGATATACTGCGTTTTTCTTCTTCATCCCCACGGCATGATACCGTCTGATAAATCCACAGCTCTCCAGTTCCTCCAATTTAACAGTCAGGTCACCGGAATTCAAAATGCCGGATACTTTTATCAGCTCTTCTCTTGTTATCCCAACTTTCTTACGCCCCAAGGTTTCAATTATCTTCACATAGATTGCCGGATGCTTAAACGCAGACGCATACAAATATTTAAATTCTTCTTTTAAAGGGGCATTCTTCGCAAACAAAATATTATCTATGTTTTGTGACAGACTTAGTCCTTTCTTTAAAAAGCTCCAGTAATATGGAACCCCGCCAAAAATCATGTAATACTGTAAGATCTGATTTCTGTTCAACGCCAAGCCGGCTGCCTTGACATATTCCTCACATTCTTTCAATGTAAAGGTTTGTAAATGAATCTGTTCTGTCAGCCGGTTATATAAACCGCCTTTATTGTGAACCACTTTGGACAGCATCCATGACGTAGCCGAAGCGCACACAATCAGTACTACATCTTTTCTTGCTGACGCAAAGCTATTCCAGAAATTTTCTATGGCTGTCATAAGGTCGCTTTTTTGTGTATCCATCCAAGACAATTCATCAATAAAAATTACCTTCCTTTTCTCGTTGGACTGCCTGACCAGATCTTTAAGTCCCTCAAATGCTTCCAGCCAGTTCTTCGGCGTGCGAGCGACAGCGCAACCGGCATCTTTTAAGGAGGAAGCGAATGCAAATAACTGCTCCTTCATACCGCTTTCTGACAAACCTGCATGTTGAAATGTAAAGCGATAGCCAAAAAATTCCCGAATCAAAAATGTTTTCCCAACTCTCCTTCGCCCATATACTGCTATAAAATGAGAATTGTCACCCTGCAATACGGAATCTAATAATTCTATTTCTTTTTTACGTCCTATTAACATTTGAACACCTTATTTTTTACTTAATCTTGTATTTTTGATGACTTTAAGTAGAGTTTAACATTAAAATATAGATAATTCAACAGATATTTCAATTATACTTTACTTAATCTCTTTATTTTAATGAGTTTAAGTAAAGTATATTAAGTTTCCGGATTTGCTTTCATTTTAACATTTTTCATGCGGACTTTTATTATCCATCGCTGAAAAAAACGCCTCCACTACCGCCGAATCAAAATGTGTGCCGGATTCCTCCCTGATAATCGCATACGCCTTTTCAAGCGGCATGGCGCTTTTATAACAACGCTTGGAAGTCAGTGCGTCAAAAACATCCGCCACAGCCATGATCCTTGCACAAAGCGGTATTTCTTCCCCGCTTATGCCATAGGGATACCCTTTTCCGTTCCACCACTCATGATGATACGCCGCCATCTCCACCGCCATATTTAGATATCCCGATTCCCCAAGCTCTTCCTTTGCACGGTTAAGCAGTTCCTCTCCCGCCGTGGTATGCGTTTTCATAACCTCAAATTCTTCTTCCGTCAGCTTTCCCGGCTTATTTAGAACGATATCCGGTATATGTATTTTCCCGATGTCGTGAAGCGGAGCTGCTACAACCATATCATTCAGATATTTATCGGTCAGAATTTCACTGTATTTTTCCTGTTTTTTCAGTTCCTTTGCAATACCCTCCACATATTCCGCTGTCCGTCTGATGTGTCCGCCCGTATTGTCGTCCCTGTTCTCCACAACCTCCGCCATAAACGTGATCATGCCGGACTGCATATTAGAAACCTGCTCATGGTAAAAAGAACGCTTATTGCCCTGCATGATCAACACGATAATCGTGATCGTCATGACAAAAGCGGAAATACTGCTGATTCCGATAAAAGAAACCAAATCTACAGCATTCTGCATTGCCGAATTACTAATATTGGAAAAAAGCAGCATCAAAATCCCAACCACCCAAAGCAGATATTTTTCTGATTTCCGCAGGCTCCTATGCTGCATATTCTCATCAAACCAACTGCGCCACTTCCGTCCTTTCAAATAGAATAAAATAAGCAGTACAGCCAATACCCCATAAAATGTAAACTGATATATCCTTGTTTCCTGCGCTGACAACGCGAACAAATATGGGGGCACAAGCAGAAATGGGACAAAAAGTCCGTTGATGATACCCAGAAACGGTACCATCGAAATCAATCCCCGCAGCCGGTGTTTTTTTCTGCTAAGGCAGATATTTAACCCGATCATAAACAGCGCTGCCAGTGTTGCAACATCTTTTCCAAAAGCAAACAGTGAAATGACAACCAGAAAAAAACTGACACAATAAAAAATGCGCTGCTTCCCGGCTTCCAGATCCGGCTCTAAAAAAACATATTTTTTTATCAGGAAACCGCTGATTGTAATCGCCACCGTTTCCATTATTTCCAAAACTTCCGTTGCCATAGTTATACACCATCCGTTTCGTTCTTTTTACTTTGCTGATATAAATATTCCCCCACAAACTGCATCCATGTCGGATTGAAATGCCTGTCTTCAGAATAAATATAGTAACAGTTATCCTGTGTTGACAACACGATACACATTCCTTTTCCCTTGTAGTTATACTCCGTTTGTACCGATTCCCT
The DNA here is from genome assembly GCA_002478505.1 of Lachnospiraceae bacterium UBA7481. Lineage (GTDB taxonomy): Bacteria > Bacillota > Clostridia > Lachnospirales > Lachnospiraceae > NK4A136. The sequence continues at coordinate 360 of DLOP01000033.1, read as the reverse complement.
GATATGGTGTGGGAATACAAGCCGCTGATCGGCAAAAGTTAAGATAAACGCATCCTGATCAAATACCAGAGTACCTTCGCCGCAATCAATAAATCCTTTGGAATTCGGCAGAGCTTCTACACGTACAGAATAAACAATCTCCTGATTGCTGCTGTTCCATTCATCGATGGCACAGCTTCTCTCCCATTCATACCAGGATGGGATCGAGCAAAACTCTTTTTTATGATACCCGTCATAGCCGGGCAGTTCTTTTCCGTCGGCAGGCCTGCCTTCCATTGCGGCATCCTTGTTTGCCTTCCTGATATATTCCAGTTCCCCAAGCGGGGTAAGTTTCCATTTTGCGCCGCATATTTTACATTG
>DLOP01000032.1 GCA_002478505.1 Lachnospiraceae bacterium UBA7481 | reverse complement strand
GTGACGCTTGGGTATGTTACGCTGTTTGGCGTTGGACCGGAAAAAGCCGGTTCTATGGAACGGATCAAGTTAGGACTTGATCTGGCGGGAGGCGTCAGCATCACTTATGAGGCAGTCGGTGAAGAAACGCCTACTGCGGAGGATATCAGCGATACGATCTATAAACTGAGAAAGCGTATTGATAAATTTTCTACCGAAGCGCAGGTGTATCAGGAGGGAGACAGACGTATCAATATCGAGATCCCTGGTGTGTCGGATGCTAATAAGGTGCTGCAGGAGCTGGGGTCTCCGGGATCCTTATATTTTATTCGGGCGACGGATCCAAGCGGCAATTTGGATCCGTTCCATAGAACCGGCTTTTTCCGGTCCAACGCCAAACAGCGTAACATACCCAAGCGTCACTGTAATGGCGATAAATGCCAGAAAAACCAGATAACCTGTCCCTTTTTTCATGTTCTTAACCTTTCCTTTCCCCGTCGTACTCATGGATTCTTTATGTCACACTTCTGTATTTACATTTTGTATGCTATTCTCAGTCATCCTATCTTCCATGTCCGCTTCCGCTGCCTTCATCATGATCGCACATTCGACTCTCTTTTTCTGCAATGTACATCCGATCTCATAAGCGGCATGGATATCCCCATGAAAGTTATATGCATTTGCCGCGCATCCGCCGCTGCAATAAAACTTCGCAAAACAATTTTTACACGCTTCCTTGGAATAGACATTGCACTCATGGAACATGCTGCGGAGCTTTTCATTGGTAATTCCGTCGTAAACATTACCCATCAGGAAATCTTTCTGTCCGACAAACTGATGACATGGATAAAAATCACCACCAGGCGTCACCGCCAGATATTCACAGCCGGAACCGCAGCCTGACAAACGCTTTGCCACACAGGGGCCTCCTTCCAGATCGATCATAAAATGAAAGAAGTTAAATGATCTGCCCTCTTGTTTACGTTTCAGCATCTCTGCAGCAAGTTCATCATACTGCCGCAGCAAAACAGGTACATCATCCTCCCTAAGAGCATAATCAGCCTCAGGCGGTGCGACCACCGGTTCTACTGAAATCTGTTTGAAGCCAAGGTCGGCAAGATGCAGCACATCCTTGGAAAAATCAGTATTATAATGGGTATAAGTTCCCCGCACATAGTAGTTAGTCTGATTTCTCGACTCCGCCGCCTTGATATATTTCGGAAGTATTCTCTCATAACTCCCCTGTCCTCCGCGGTCAGGACGCATACGGTCGTTGACTTCTTTGCGCCCGTCAATACTTAGGACAAGATTGCCCATCTCCTGATTGACAAACTCCATGATCTCATCTGTCAGAAGCGTACCGTTTGTGGTCAGTGTAAAACGAAATTTTTTATTTTTCGGCTTCTCCAGACTGCGTCCATAGGCAACAAGCTGTTTTACAACCTCCCAGTTCAGCAGCGGTTCCCCGCCAAAAAAATCCACTTCCAGATTGACCCTGTTCCCGGAATGTTCCACCAGATAATCCAATGCTTTTTTACCAACCTCCAGGCTCATCAATTCCCTGCTCCCATGATACTCTCCCTCTCCTGCAAAGCAATACCGGCAGGCAAGGTTGCAGTCATGGGCAACATGAAGGCACATTGCCTTAACAACGGTCTCCCGTTTCATAAACTGATCGATATAGCCCTCATAAATATCGTCTGTAAAAAGCATATTTTCTTTTACCAGTTCCAGGATCTCATCCAGCGGCTCCGCCAATGCAGATTCCGCATATTTCTCCCTGAGCGCTTCTGCATCTGTCCCTGAAGCAAGCTCCTTTTCAATTTCCGGAATGAGACCATATACCGCATCATCCACTACGTGGACGCTTCCGCTATTAACATCTAATACAATATTATAACCATTACTCTGATATTGATGAATCATGATGTTTTTTCCTTATCTGTATTCTATCAAAGAAGCAGCGACTTATCACCGCTGCTCCCCAACACATTCATATTCATATGAATTATTTCTGATTCTCACAACTCTGATTTCCAACGGTACAGGATGTCTTGCATGCTGACTGACAGGAAGTCTGGCACTCTCCACAGCCGCCCTTCTTCATACTTTTCTTAAAATCCCTCGTATTTAATGTTTTAATATGCTTCATATCCATCTTCCTCCACTCTGTCCATAAATATTAATGGTTTTTTCTGTCCATCTCACAGAACATAAAGCATTATACCACATATTTCCACAAATAGAAAGTATTTTTTTTCATGCTTATCTGGAAATCATTCCACCAAGCATTCCGCCGCCGCTGCACAGGCACAATACCGTCACAAATTTCCTGTTTATTTCAAATGTCGAACCGTCCACGATCATGGAGATCAGCGTCAGCAAAAGAAAGTATGCCAATCCCATCAAAAGACCGAATAAAAAACGATGATGCCCGGCACGGCTTCCGGCAAGCATCCCGGAGACCAGACAGGATACGACATATACCACAATGATCCCTACGGACACCACTCCGGGCGCCAGATCAAACCAGTATAACAAAAACGACATGCCAATCAGCATCATTGCCGTAATCGCATACGAGATCAATAAATATTTTAATAAATGCAGGTTCAGATCTTTATTTTCCAAAATTTCCGCTCTCCTCCGCTTTGTCAGAAATCTGTCTTTTTAATATATATTCATAACTTTATTAAAACTTGACTTTTCACATATATCTTTTATAATTTATTATTAAATAATTTAAATATTCTACTTTATGATATAAAATTTAAAAGGAGTGAATCATACCTTGGATCAAACCGCATGGATACAGCTTATTATCATTATTTTTTTATTGATTTTGTCAGGTTTTTTTTCCTCGGCGGAAACCGCATTTTCCACTGTCAATCAGATCCGGCTTCAGAATCTTGCCGACGAAGGCAATAAAAAAGCCGCGCTAGTCTTAAAGATCCTGTCTGCATACAGCAAAATGCTCAGCACGATCCTGATTGGCAATAATATTGTTAATATCGCTTCTTCTTCCATCGCCACAATATTTGCCACAAAGATTTTCGGCAGCTGGGCAATCGGTATCGCAACCGGCACTTTGACCATATTTGTACTTTTATTCGGCGAGATCATCCCAAAAACCTGGGCAAAACTGAATAATGAGAAACTTACCCTTGTCTATGCGCCTGTCATTCACAGTCTGTGTATTATCCTGACACCGGTTATTTTTGTAGTAGATAAACTATCCAATGCAATTCTGCGTATCCTTGGCATTGATCCAAACCGAAAAGTCATCAGCATTACAGAAAGCGAACTGCTCTCCTATGTAGATGCGAGCCATGAAGAAGGCGTCATTGAATCCGAAGAAAAGGAAATGATCTATAATTTATTTGACTTTTCAGATTCCGTAGCGAAGGATATCATGATCCCAAGAATTGATATGGTAGAGATCGACGTCCATGCTTCCTATGAGGAACTGCTGGAGGCGTTCCGCAAAAGCATGTACACAAGGATTCCTGTCTATGAAAACACCCCGGATAATATTATCGGCGTTGTCAACATCAAAGACATGATCCTGATCGACGACATGGATAAATTTAAAATCAGGAAAGTCATGCGCGATGTATATTATACATATGAATACAAGAAAACGCCCGACCTGCTAAACGAAATGCGGGAAAAGACCGCCGGGATCTCCATTGTTCTTAATGAATACGGCGCCGCAGAAGGCATGATCACTATGGAGGATCTTCTGGAGGAGATCGTCGGAGAGATACGTGATGAATATGATGAAGACGAAAAAGAACTTTTGCAGTGCGTCGGTGAGCGGGAATATCTGATTGAGGGCAGCATGAAGCTTGATGATATCAACAATCAACTTCAGACAGACTTAAGCAGCGATGACTATGACTCTATCGGCGGTATCGTTATTGAACATCTGGATGACCGCCTGCCTACTGTCGGCGAGGAAGTCCTCCTGGACGACGGCACAAAACTGCGTGTCGAAAGCTTTGAAAATAATCGTATCCAGTCTGTAAGAATGTTCCTTCCCAAACTAAACCAGGATGCTGAAACAGAAAATGACAGCAAGAATGATAAAGATGCCTCTAAAGAAGAAACTCCACAATAAAGAGGCATTTCAAAACAACGCTGAAAAACGAATAGAAAAAGGACTTTAGGCTTATAAATTCCCAAGTCCTTTTTTAATTTTATTTTTTACTCTCTGTAGGGCATTGTCCGTAGATTTTTCATCTCTGCCGAGGATCTTAGCAATCTCGATATAATTCAACCCCACCATGCAGAGATCACAGACCTGACGTTCCAGCGGGCTCAATTCCTCATTGATGAGTTTTTCTATGCGTTCCACATTTTCCAAGGATATCATGCGTTCTTCCGGATTTTTTTCCAACGGCGCCTCCAGTGCATTGATCAGCTGCATATCCTCCCCAATGCCGTCATTCGCCTGCGTCGAAGCATAAAGGGAAATATAGTGGTTCAGTGGAAAATGTTTTTTCCGATCAGCCGCCTGAACCGCGGTATACATCTGTCTGGAAATGCAGACATCCGCAAAGGTAAAAAAGCTGGCATCCCGTCCTGCATCATAATCCCTGACGGCTTTAAACAGCCCGATCATCCCTTCCTGAATGATGTCTTCATTGTCCCCGCCCAGAATATACATCCGCTGTGCTTTCTTCCGAACAAGAGCCTTATATTTTTCTATGATATATTCCATGATCTCCGCTTCACCATCTCTGATACGGGTGATCAGTTCTTCATCTGTCTGGTTTTCATAAGTTCTGACATTCCTCATATTACTGATCTCCATTTCCAAAGCTGATATATCGATCCCTCTGCTGCGGCTTAATCCCAAATGAAAACTGCCTCTACTCCATTCTCTGCCTTACGATCTCATACGCAAGCACCCCCGCCGCCACGGATGCATTCAGGGAATCTATCATTCCCCTCATGGGGATCGCGGCATGAAAATCGCATTTTTCCTTTACCAGACGGCTGACACCCTCTCCCTCGCTGCCGATCACCAGTCCGACCGCTCCCTTCAGATCCAGCCGGTACATGATCTCTCCATCCATATCCGCGCAGACAAACCACAACCCTTTCTGTTTTAACTGCCCGATCGTGGTTGAAAGATTCGTTACCTTTGCCACTTTTATATAATTGAGTGCTCCCGCCGATGTCCTTGCCACGGTAGCAGTCAATCCCACCGCACGGTTCTTTGGGATAATGACACCGTGTGCGCCTGCCTGATGCGCCGTCCTGATGATCGCGCCAAGATTGTGCGGATCCTCTATCCCATCAAGCAAAAAAAGGAATGGCGGTTCTCCCCTGTCTTCCGCTTCTTTTAAAAGCTCATCCACATCTGCATAATCATAAGCCGCCGCATAAGCAATCACGCCCTGATGCTTTCCTGTCTGGGACATCTGGTCGAGACGTTCCTTCGGGACAAATTTTATTAGGGAATCGTGCTTTTTGGCTTCCCGTTTGATCGTCATCACCGGTCCATCCTGACAGCCGTCCAGAATAAATATTTTATCAATGGTTTTACCGGAACGATATGCCTCTATGACGGCATTTCTTCCCTCGATCATCATCTCTGTATATCCCATATCATCTACGCCTTCCCATCTGCTTTTTTCATTTTCTTTTATGCCTAAGTTATTCCCTTTTTCATGCCACGGCTCACTGATCAGTGTCTTCTTTCATCTGTTCATTGTATCTTTCCATCTGATCATCACCGTCCTCATCCTGCTGCACTCCCCATAGCTCGGTACGCTCCCATCCCAGCTTGATCAGTTCCAGCGCCCGTTCCATATCTTTCTTCAGATAAAGATAACCGATGACTGCCTCCATCCCTGTCGCCTTCCGGTAATCTCCCAGACTTGCGTTCTTAGGAACGGTATGGGATTTCGCATTTTTTCCTCTGCGGTACACATCCTTTTCTTCCTCCGTCAGGTCGTCCTGCACCGCCATGATCAGATCCGCCTGCGCCTTTGCTTTGACATAGGCCGTTGCCTTTTTATGCAGCTTTCTCACCGGGCAGTTGCTCTGCTCCACCAGAAGCGTACGTACAATAAGCTCATAAACGCAATCACCCACATATGCAAGCACTAAAGGGGAGTAGGAATTTATCTCCTGCTCCCCCAATTGAAACAATTCTTTCATCTGCTGTAATAGATTTTCTTCCGGCATTTCTCATATCTCCATGGGCATCTTATCTTTCCCTCACGGCGTTTGTTTTGCCGCGGCATCTTTTAAGCTTTATGCCATTTTACGCCTTCTCTGGTATCTTCCAGAACGATGCCTTTCTCCAAAAGCTCCGCCCTGATCGCATCCGCCTTCGCAAAATCTTTTTCCTTCTTGGCAGCCTTACGTTCTTCAATCTTCGCAAGCACATAGCTTTCCAATTCCGCATCCACTGCATTGCCTTCCTGCAGCTTCTTTGCGGCAGTTAAAAGATCTAATGACAATACCCTGTCAAAATCTTCCGCCAGCAGGCGTTTTGTATGGTCGGACATATCCGCCTTCAGCATATCATACACAACCGTCAGCGCCATGGAAGTATTCAGGTCATCGGACAAAGCGTTCTTAAATTTTTCCTGAAACTGTTGAAACGCCGCCTCATCCTTTTCCCCATCCTCCGACAGTTCCGCAATCCTCTTTACCAGCTTTGTATAAGCCGCCGTCATATTGTCCAACACTTCATAGGAAAACTCCAGCGGTTTCCGGTAATGCGATTGAAGGCAGAACATCCTGTAGGCAAGTGGCAGATATCCCTTTTCTTCCAGCAGCGAAACCGTCAGAAATTCGCCTTTGGACTTGCTCATTTTCCCGTCCTTATCAATCAGATGGTGCACATGGAACCAGTAATTACACCATTTATGGCCAAGATAGGATTCACTCTGCGCTACCTCATTGGTATGATGTGGGAAGATATTGTCCACGCCGCCACAGTGAATATCCATATATTCGCCCAGATGCTTCATGCTGATACAGGAACATTCAATATGCCAACCCGGATAACCAACTCCCCAGGGACTTTCCCATTTCAATTCCTGATCGTCAAATTTGGACTTTGTAAACCAAAGGACAAAATCGCTCTTATTCCTTTTATTGGTATCTTCCTGCACGTCGTCACGCACACCGACCATCAGTTCTTTTTCATTCTGATTGGAAAAAATATAATACTCCTTTAACTTAGAAGTATCAAAGTAAACGTTATCCCCTGCAATGTACGCATAACCCTTTTCCAGAAGCGCTGTGATCATATGGATAAACTCATCAATACAATTGGTTGCCGGTTCTACCACATCCGGCGTCTTAATATTTAATTTTGCGCAGTCATCAAAGAAAGCATCGGTATAAAATTTTGCAATCTCCATGACCGTCTTCTTTTCCCGCTTTGCCCCCTTTAACATCTTATCCTCTCCGGTATCCGCATCTGAAGAAAGATGCCCTACATCGGTGATATTCATGACACGCTTTACATCATATCCGGCATAACGCAGCGCCTTTTCCAGAATATCCTCCATAATGTAACTTCTCAGGTTACCGATATGCGCATAATGATAGACGGTGGGGCCGCAGGTATACATTGCAACCTTCCCTTCCACATTGGGCACAAACTCTTCTACCTGTCTGGTTAATGTATTATAAATCTTCATCATTCTTTATTCCTTTCACGGATATTCTGTTTTATGCGTTCGGGCATCCTCCGCATCCCTCGCAGGTACGAGGTGCATCATCACCTCCCGTATCACAAACGATGCTCTGCGCATATATCTCCCTCGGAGTATTTAGCATGCAGACCGCCTGCGCGGAGATTCCTTCCTTCCTGCCTGTAAAACCAAGCCCCTCCTCAGTCGTCGCTTTCACATTGATCTGTGAGCTGTCAAGCTGCAGCGTCTTTGCAATATTGTTCCGCATCTGCTCTATATAAGGGCGCATCTTCGGTGCCTGCGCTATGATCGTCGCATCGATATTCTCGATCATAAAGCATTGTTCTTCCAAAAGCTTCCCTACTTTCTCCAAGAGTTTCAAACTGGAGACCCCTTTATACTTTTCATCCGTATCCGGAAAATGCAGTCCGATATCGCCCAATGCCGCTGCGCCGAGAAGCGCATCCATGATTGCATGAAGAAGCACATCCGCATCAGAATGACCCAGCAGACCTTCTTCATACGGAATCTTCACGCCGCCTAAGATCAGATCTCTACCCTTAACCAGTCTATGGACATCATACCCTGTTCCAATACGCATATTACGCCCCATTTCTCAATTATGATACAAGTATGCTTATCAACCGCCGCCTGCCGCTATTGTTGCAGCACTTCACCCAGCTCCATCGCCGCCTGAAGCGCAGCCCTCAGATAATCCTCGATCTCTCGAATAGAATTGGTCTGCCTCTCCGCAAGACCGTTAGCGTCCGTGATGGAAGCCGTAATTTCATTCAGATCAGCAAAGATCGCCTGTAATGCCGTATTGATCTCCACTGCGGAAGTGCCGCTGGTAGTCGCCATCTCCCCCATCTCCTTGGCAACTACGGTAAATCCCCGACCTGCTTCACCACTTCTGGCAGCCTCAATGGAAGCATTCAGTGCCAATATTTTCGACTTGGAAGCGTTGGCCTTGATCTTGGAAACCACTGCAGAAGTATCCTCCACACCCTTACTAATGCTTCCTGTCTTCTCCTGCATGCTCTGCAGCTTTTCAAACAGATTTTCAAAATGGATCGTCATCATCTCTATCGCATTATTGATCTGATCAATGGCATCCATAAAAATCTCTGCTTTTTCCATGGCAAGATTATTATCATGTTTTGCATAAGTCGTCACGATACAGCCGACTACCGCCCCATCATCCTCCACCGGAACATATGTTATTTCATACTTCTTTCCGGTCTCATCAATTCCTTCATCGCAAGCAAAATCCCCTGTACGGAACACCTGCGCCAGCATTTCCGTTTCCACCGTGGCACTGTCTCCCACACTGTGTTTCGGTGCAATCCCAA
>DLOP01000066.1:2778-2977 GCA_002478505.1 Lachnospiraceae bacterium UBA7481 | reverse complement strand
CGGTTTTCCGCGTTGTAGGAGACTTGCCAGATGCCGGTGGATGTCCTGATCAATGTCTGATTGCCGTCCGCATCGTATTGGGGTGTAAAGGCTTCCCCGCCATTTCTGACGATGCCCGCGTACCGGTTGAGTTCGTCGGTTTCATAGTCCGTGGTGCTGCCGAATTCGAAGGCTTCCTTCCGGTTGCCGATGTTGTCGT
>DLOP01000066.1:0-2575 GCA_002478505.1 Lachnospiraceae bacterium UBA7481 | reverse complement strand
TTCATAGGTGTTGACCCGGGTCATGCCGTTGGGGTAGGCGAGTTGTTCCACAAGCCCTCCCTGTTCGCAGTAAGTCCAGGAGAAGGGCGTTTCCATGCCTTCCGCCGTGAGGGTGGAGAGGCGGCCTTTGCCGTCATAGGACAGGTGCGTCTGCTGGACGCGGCGGCCGTCCGCGCTTAATTCGTACCCCGCCTGACGGCCGAGCCCGTCATAGCGCTCGGAGACCTGCCAGGCGATGCCGTTTGCCGCAAGGCTGTCTGTTTCCGGTTCTCCGTAGAGATTGCAGGCGAAGGTTCGCATTCCGGCGGCATCAGTGATTTGCGTCAATTGACCGAGGTGATCGTAGACGAAGCTCTGGCCGGGCGTGGCGTCTGAGTAGCTGATTCCCACCAGAAAATTCCGGTGGATAAGGCAGGATGAATGTTTGCTCATCCTCATATAACAAATGTTCCTTCCGGCTTATGCCGGAAGGAACATGGTATAAATAACAAAAATATTAATGAGGAACAGGATAGGGTACTTTTACTTCATAATAATTAACAAGTTTCCCTTCTTCATTAAATTTAAATTCAAGAAATTTTAACCATTCGTCACCAGGATACTCCGGATCGCTCTTGTTACAACGATAACCCAAACTATCTATGACGGGAGGATTATCACTTCCTACTATACCAACTCCTAAAATATCTATTACTTCTTGTTGAGTTGTTGTCCCAATAACAAAAGACTTGGCTATTGTTTTCTTTTCTTTCCAGGAATATTTTTTAAGAGGGTATTTTTTACATAACTCTTCCGGTGGGCACCTATATAAACCATTCCTGTTTGTTTTAACGGAATGATTATTTAAATCGGATTGATACAAATCAACATCTTCCGAGCAGGAGCAAAGCCATGCGCTACATAGAAAAACAACATTTTTTGATATCATCATATTTTACGGGATTATTTTTTTATCTTGTTGAAACAGATCCCTTCGGTTCCTGTTCCCACTCATTGGCAAATAGAATGCTTACTATGAAATTTGTCTAGAGTTATTATAGAAAATAAAAATAGTGTCGCAAGAGTATTCTGCATCATTCCAATATTTTACAAGTTCCCGTTGAATGTTTCCCACACTTTTGATGAATAATAATCATCTTCCTTTATGTCCTGAGTTTTTGGGGCATTAGAATAACCATAGACTTTCAAAGCCTTTTTACAGAATGAACGAAAGTTTCTATCCATGTATTGCCAGGTGAATGTCTGGGGCGCGCTCCCCTGCAGGAACCCGGCCGTGGCAATGCGGCCGCCTTCCCTGTAGCCGAAGTTTACTATGTTTATTTCAAAAAATAAAAACCTCTCCCACCACTAGGACAGGAGAGGTTTGAATTTAATTATTTGTTTTATCAATTCATTAAAATTTTATTAAAACACAAACAATAAAAGAAGAGACTTGAACGAATATTATACAACATCAAAAAAACCATTCTTTTATTTATAAAATTAATTTTGAGCCATCCCAATATAGATAGCGCATAGCCACGCGTATAATAAAATAACAAAAATTGACTTAAATGATAAATTGCCTTTCCTGTAATTTTTATATAAATTCTTTATGTACTCAATAAATCCTGCAAATCCACTTCCAAGAAGGATTGAACAAAAAATCACATATATGATATGCTGCAAAAAATATTCACCCCCGTTCCATAATATTATGACAATAAAATCAATTAAAGAACATACAAGTATTTTTACCAACGGGAATTTCCCGATGTACACAAGATAAAATGTGAACCAAATAAAATTTGTCAATAAAGTCAAAACAATAAACAATATTTCTTTCATCATTCTTTATACTTTCTATATGTTCCAGAAATATTTCCTCTCACGTTAAAAGGAGCAGCATAACCGTATTTTTCTAAGGCGGCAAAACGCGTTTGCAGCCAACTATTATGATCGAAATCATAAATATCGCTAATATATGCAGTATAATCTACGGAACAATCTGAATTTACTGTAGCAGTCATCGTCATGTAATATCTTCCTAAAATATAATTTCCTTCACTGGATCTTGTTTGAAGAAGTTGCCAGGAATCCAGATATAATTTTTTCTCAAAACATTTATGTTCTATCGCATACGATATAGCCAATCTTGCCAATAAATTAATATTATCTTGGAGACCATCTGATTCGCCACTCTCGAGATCTATAATATATTGAGGATCTATTTTATACTCGCCACCTGTCTTTGAAAGATATTTAATGAACATTTCATACGCCAAAGAAGAATCAACCCTTGTTCCTATTAAAGCAGCATAGACCTCCGGATATCCAAGAGTGATATTCCCTATTCTCCAAAAATCAATACTATACTTATATTTAGGAAGATCAGGATGCGGATCAGGAGCTATCTTTTTTGCCCCCCATGAAATTAGCCCAACATAATCTTTTAAAAAGATAGGTTGATTTTTAACATATGCGAACAAATTCCAACCGCCCTGTTCCTCGATGGGATCGCGGCTGATCCACCTTCCGTCGTGCGGATTGAGATGACGGTAGTTGTAGTAGACAAGCCCCAGTTCTTCATCGTTGT
>DLOP01000139.1:2510-2685 GCA_002478505.1 Lachnospiraceae bacterium UBA7481 | reverse complement strand
CGGCGGAATGGAGATTAATATGGATGAAGAGGATGAAGAAGTAGAATGGAGTGTTTATGGGACATGGCTATTTCGGCAAGGGTATAAAAGTTTGATAGAATGGTGTCATATGAATCGAACCTGGTGGGGAGGATATGAAAAGGAAATTCAGTCGAGATCATTGGATGAAAACGCC
>DLOP01000139.1:0-2467 GCA_002478505.1 Lachnospiraceae bacterium UBA7481 | reverse complement strand
ATGTGCCTGAATGGTTATTAATCGAAGATATATTTTGATGGATACTGAATCATACGTTACAAAATATATCAAATCTTTTTAAAATATTTCAAAAGATAGCTTTACATTTTATGCTTCCGTGCTGTAGACTGTAATTTGTAAAATATAAGCGGTCATAATTTTTATATTTGGAGCGCACTTAAAATAAGGGGATAGGAGATATACAAGATGATAGTTTTAACGGAAGTAAACAGCGAAGAACAGATTGAGAGAACTGCCCGGCTTGCCCATGAGATCTGGCATCAGCATTTTACGCCGATCATCGGCGCAGGACAGGTGGAGTATATGCTTGGGAAATTTCAAAATGCGGAGGCAATGAAACGGCAGATGGAGCAGGAGGGCTATACATATCTCTTGGCGTTAGATGGGGATGAGCCGGTGGGTTATACGGGATTTAAAAAAGAAACGAATCGGATGTTTTTAAGCAAGCTTTATGTAAAGGAAGACCATCGCAGTCAGGGGATTGGGAGGCTGATGTTTGAGGAGATCCAAAAACGTTCGGAAGGATTGGATAATATCTATCTAACAGTCAACAAGCACAATGATGTAACGATCGCAATCTACCGCCATATGGGATTTGAATTAATTGACTCGGTAGTGACCGATATCGGCGGCGGGTATGTTATGGATGATTATATCTTTCAATATACCATATCAGCAGGAAATCAAGCGCGAACGCAGTGAGCATTTAAAAAGTTTTTTGCCATATCGGGTTAAGTTTTCCAATGAAATGCCGATATATATGATAACCACATTTAGCTGAAAAGGATTTCAGCTTTCTGCGTAATATTTCAAAGGAGCATGGATGAGCCTATGAATATTAACACTAATCGTACCGGCACTGCCTCGTTAAAGAGAAATGTGTCGGGATATTCCAATTTATATATAAAAAATTCTTATATCAATGACTATGTCAAACAGAGGAGTCAGTCGAAGAAATCATATAATACGTATGCAAATAATACGTATGGCAGCAGCGACGCCGATGAGGAAAAAAGTGCGTCTTCTCTCAGGGAGTTGATGTATCAGAAACGTAAGAAGGATAAGAATGATGATTTTTACAGCAGGTTCACGCAGAACTCATACAACTATGCGGAATCGATCAGGGCAAGCCGCGCTAAGAATCAAAAAACCAAGGCAAAGGTAAAAAAACTGCGGTACAGCCATAAGGCGATTTCTTCCCAGATCATGAAATGCAAGACGTCTGTTAACGCAAAGCAGGTAGCGGGAAAGGCGAAGAGAGAGGTTGTCAGATTACGGCAGAAGAAGCTGAGCGCAGAGTATGATCCTGAGGAGGTTCAGATCGCGCTTACCCATGCCATGAAGATCGAGCGGGTGGCAAAGAAAAAGGTGAAGCATCTTCTTGAGGAAGAAATGGTTAAGGTGACCGGCGGACCATGCGCCGGAGAGCTTGAAGAAAAGATGGAGGAAAGTTCTGATCAGGAAAAAGCAGAAGACGCGATCGCTGCAATGGAAAACGGAATGTCCGGAGAGGATGCGGCGGCGATGCAGCAGAGACGGGCGATGTCATCCCAGGAGCAGGCGCAGTATATACAGGAGCAGATGCAGGCGATGCAGGAAATGATGCAGGCGCAGATGGAGCAGATGCAATATGCTATGGAGATGGCGCAACAGCAGATGCAGGCTTCCATGGAAGATATGATGTCAGAATTCATGGAGGAAATGCAGGAGTCCATGGAGAAGCTTCTGGAGGAATCCGGTCTGTCAGATCTTTTGGAGGAAATGGCGGGCGGCTTTGACATGGAGATGGATCCGGCGGACTATCACATGATGAAGCTAAAACATAGGGCAAAAGAGTTAAAGGAGATCGCGGAAGCGGATGCAGAATATCTGAAGGCGGTTTTTGACCGGCTGGAAAGGATGAAGGATTCAGCGCTGCATAATCTTTCCGGCAATTCTAATAATAGCGCGGCTTCTTTTGCCGGCGTACCAGCAGGGGGAGGCGTGGTTGCCCCTGTGAGCACAGAAAGCGCAGCGGAGATCGTGCATGATTCAGCAGGTATCGGAAGCACGGCAGATACGGGAACATTCTCGTCTGCCAGCGTTTCAATAAGTTCGCCAGTGGTGGCAGTAGGCGGAAGCGTAGATGTTTCCGTATAACAGATGATCATTAGTTGACAGATCAAAGGTTGGAAAATAAAAAGATTGCAGATTATAAAAACGGTTGTTCTAAGCTGATTTAGGACAGCCGTTTTTTGATCAGATATTGCAGTAAATTTTATGTGAATAAACATATTTCGATGGAATCCGTCGTTTATTTGTGTTAAAATAAATGGAGACATTTGATGCACAATAGGGAAAATTTTTGTCAGAGTTTCGCAAACGCCTAATAAATAAGCAAAAAGAAAGGAGCGTAACAGTTATATGGGAAAAACAGCGGTAATGTTAGCGGATGGATTTGAGGAAA